>CAZHHK010000007.1:0-44158 GCA_964531405.1 uncultured Spirochaetales bacterium
TTTATAACATAAGTTTGAAATTAATACTTTATTTTCAAACTTTAATTTATTATTAATAAATATATTTCAAAAGCTAATATATTTGATAACGGGCTGGCATTATGGTTTGTCAGAATTATTTGACTATAACTTAAAAATTCCATCGAATGCTTAAGTGTGTAAACAATGCTTTGTTTTTTTAAATTAGCTTATATTTAAACTTAAATGCTAGACGCTTGGCGGAAAGGGATAAATTATCTATTTTTAAAAAAACAAACATAATCTTCGTCTGTAACTTCATTCTCCGATAAAATACATTTTGTATTAACATCATATCCATCAATAAAATAAATTTCATCTATTCCAAGTTTTGTCAACATATCATGCATTTCTCTTTTTGAAAAATATCTTCGCTTTGTAATTACAGTTTCCTCTAAATCATCGGTTTTATATATCTGAATTCTTTCTTCAATATTATTCTCAACTTTTCTTTTATCATTAATAATAATCTTGTTGCCATTATAATCAATTTCTTTCTCAGTCCAAACATCATTTAATTTTGTATTTTTCATTGTTTTAGGGTAAAACAAGTCTATAACTATAAAGCCATTATCATTTAGAGAAAAAAGTAAATTTTTAATAAATAATTCAGGAGTATTAATAATATAATTAAAGGTATACCAGGTAATCAATATCGCATCAAATTTTTCATTTATAGGTGAAAGCGAAAAATCATACTGTATTAATTTTAAATTTCCCTTATCAATATATTCCTTTAATTTATTCCCTGCAATTTCAAGCATATCACTAGAGACATCTATGCCTGTTATGATTTTATCCTCATCATATAAAGCCTTAAGAATCCTTCCTGTACCACAGCCTATCTCAAGTATTTTTCTGCTATCTCTACATAAATTTTCATATAACGGTAAATCAGCTTTGAAATCCTTTGTATAAGCATCATAAAAGCATGAAAAAATTTTATAACTTTCTTCAACCTGTTTCATATTATTATTGCCCGCCGGATAATCTCAATATATCAAGATAAACAAATAGCAATCCCAACCCCATCAGAATAATAAAAAAGATAAAGTTAATTATATACTGAAATTTAATACTAATTTGTTTACCGGTTATTATTTCTATAAGACTCATTAAAATATGACCACCGTCTAACGCCGGTATAGGCAGCAGATTAAAAAAGGCAAGCGCCAATGAAATAATTGCTATTATAGAAAAAAAATTCCTGAAACCTTCATAAATGCTTACCTTAAAAGCCTCAATAGTAGTTTTACCAATTAAATGTCCGATTAATACAACTCCACCGACCTGTTTTTCAACATTTTTCTTTGGCATAAAAATCATGGCATACAATCCAAATACCGTCATTCTGATCACTTTTGTACTTTCTAAAAAACTATCGGATAAAGCTGCAATAATATTTTTGCCTTTTACTGTTTTCCATGGAAAATAATAATCAAGGCGAAGCTCTTTTTCTGAAATTTGATGATTAAGTTCATTAAAAACCACAGGTATATCAACAATATTCCTGTCACGTCGTATATGTATTACAGATCTTTTATCTTTCCCAAAATTATCTGCAATAAATTTTTCAAATTTTACCACAGAAATATCTGTATAATCTTCATCAATACCGATTATCCTGTCTCCATCTTTTAACCCAAGTAAATGCTGGAACTTATTCTCATCATTATCCTTAATGATAGGCTCTATATAACTGTAAATACCTACAATATAACGCATTGATTCTGGCTTCCATTGAGGAGTCACATTTAATGTTAAAATATCACCGTTTCGTAATACTGTAAGTTTATGAGGTCCTTTGTTTATACTTATTTTTTCAACCATTTCTTCATAAGTAGATATCTTCTCTCCGTCTATTGCAAGGATGACATCATTCGATAACAATCCCGCTTTTTTTGCTGGAGTATCCTCAGGCTGCCTCTCAATATCATCCAGAAGAATTATTTTTGTGGATTGATAGTATTCTTTGTGTGTACCCATAGCAAGAAACATAAGCAATATAATTGCGATTATATAGTTCATAAAAGGACCAAATAAAGCAACGAGCATCCTTTTATACGGCTTGACACTATAAAAACTGTCAGGATCTTTTGTAACATTAAAGTCATCAGTGATTTCATCTCCCTTAAATTTGCAAAATCCTCCAAAAGGCACTGCTCCAACCTGAAAATAAGTATCCCCCTTTTGAAATCCCCATATAGCAGGTCCCATACCAATAGAAAATTTTTCAACTTTTATTTTAAACAATATTGCGATTATAAAATGTCCAAATTCATGTACAAAAACCATAAAGCTAAACCCAATCGCTGCAACAATTATCTGTAATATTATATCCATCATATGAATCAATCCTTAATTATTTTTTTTATTATATTCTCAGAATATCTCTCTATCACGGATATTTCATCCAGATCCAGATTATTATTATGAGTTATTATACAATCTTTATCAAATTTTTCAATCGCAACTTCCATATAATTTTCTATATCCAAAAATGATATCTTATCCTGTAGAAACATATTTACCAGAGCTTCATTAATAAAATTATAAAAACTTGTATATTTATTCCCTCTCTCTCCGCAAAGATATGCAAATTTCAACATTCTGTATTTATCTAGATCAACAGGATAAAGATCCAGTTTGACATGTCTGGTAAAATCAAATTTATTATACAAATTATGCATTATCTTCGGATAAAAAACGGCATTCTGTATCGGTATAGACATATCATTGGGTCCAAGCTGAGCGTATAACTCACAGTCATTAGTTTCAATCATCGAATGTATCAAAGACTGGGGATGAATAAGGACTTTAATTTTAGAATATTCAACATCAAATAGATAATGAGCCTCTATTACCTCAAGTCCTTTATTTGCCATTGTAGCAGAATCTATTGTTATTTTATTACCCATCTTCCATGTGGGGTGCTTCAATGCGTCCTCGATTGTAATCTTATGCCACCTTGATTTATCAAGATTTAAAAATGGACCTCCGGATGCAGTAAGATAAATATTTTTTAGATCATTTATATCTTTATTCTTTAAAAGATGAAACAAAGCAGAATGCTCAGAATCCACTGGAATAATCATTGAACCAGAAGTTTTTAAAATATTCTTTAGCAAAGGTCCGGCACAAACAATACTCTCTTTATTGGCACACGCTAGATTGATGCCTGACTTTACCACCTCAATTGACGGCATAAGCCCTGCCTTACCGGATATACCATTAATTATAATTTCATTAGATTTATCCGAACAGATTTTTTTAATCCCATCAACACCGCTGTATATTTTAACACCGTTATGTGAAGCATGGAAATACCCAAAATATTTTTCCATTTGATTTTGATCGGAAATCACGGCATATTCTGGTTTATATCTGTCGATTAATGACAGCAGGGATTTTACATTGCTATTTGCCGATAAGGCAATTATTTTTATGCAATCTTTGAATTGATCACATATTTTAAGCGCAGACTTGCCAATCGAACCGGTTGCACCGAGGATTGAAATATTTTTAGTTTTATTGCTCATTTTGTTACATAGAAAGTAAAATAAATCTGAAGAATCATGAAATATATCGGTATATAATACAATGCTGTATCCGCCGAATCAAGTATGCCGCCTCTGCCTCCCATTATGGTACCTGAATCCTTAATCTGTGCCGATCTTTTAAAAACTGATTCAACAAGATCGCCAATTGGTATAATAATACCGCTTATCAATGTCAACCCATAATAAAACCACCATGGATTTGTTATTAAATGAAATACCCTATCAAAAAATATATAATAAAGCGTAACCCAAAAAAAAATAGAAATATATCCACCTATATATCCTGCCCAAGATTTATTTGGACTGGCTTCAAGATTTAACCTATTATTTCTACCAAAAGCCATGCCAAATACATACGAAAAAATATCACTGGTAAAAACTTCAGTTAAAAGTAAAAAACCAAAAAGAGAACCTGTAAGTGTGCCATAAGAATTAATATTTTTAAAAATTGGTACAGGTTCTGCTGGATTATAATCTATATTTAATATAAAAGGTATGAAAAAAGACGGCAATCCGATATAAAGAATACCCAGTAGATAAAATGCAACTTTATCCAATGACAGACTGAGATCTTTTTTAAGTATATCTCTTGAATAAAGAAAAGAAATACAAAAAATCAAAATTGTAAAAAATATAAGCCATATTCCCTTAACTCTTTGAATATTTAAAATATTATTTACATAAAAATATGAAAAAATATAAATAAAAGTATTAAAGATACTTAATATTATACCTTTATTGATGATTCCTTTTTTATTAAGCATCGTACTAAACTCAATGCTTCCAACAATTGTTATAAAAAAACCATATAATGCTATCAAAACCAGATGTGTTTTTTGGGGCCAAAAAACAATAAACAAAATAAGAGGAATTCCAACAATTGTTAAAATCAGTCTTTTTAAAAAATTACTCATTCTTTACTCCACCAAACCTTCTATCCCTACTTTTATAATTTTCGATTATCTTAAGAAAATCCTCTTTTGTAAAATCAGGCCAAAGCTTATCTGTAATAAAAAATTCCGAATAACTTGACTGCCACAGGTAGTAATTGCTTATTCTAAACTCACCACTCGTTCTTATAATCAAATCAGGATCAGGATATTTAGATGTTAAAAGATAATTGCTAAATTCATTCTCATCAATATTATATCTGCCTGATGTTATTATTTTATTAACCGCCTGGATTATATCGTATTTACCAGAATAATTTAAATTAAGCAATAGAGTCGGATTCTCATAATCTTTTGTTTCTACTTCTACTCTGTCTATAGCTTTTAAAATTTTTTTTGCTAATCCGCTTCTGTCCCCAATATGCACAATCTTTATCTTATTTTTAATATAAAAATCAAATTCTTTTTCAAGGTGATAGGTTATAAGATCCATTAAAAATGAAACTTCTTTTTCTGATCTTTTCCAGTTTTCTTTTGAAAACGTATACATCGAAACATAAGGAATTCCGAGCTCTTTAACCGCAAGCACTATCTGTTTGGCAGTTTGTACTCCAGCTCTGTGTCCTTCATTTCTAGGCATACCTTTTAATTTTGCCCAACGTCCATTGCCATCCATAATGAAAGCAACATGATTAATCATTGTCATATTTAATTTATTATATTTCCATTATCTCTTTTTCTTTTTTAGATAATATAGTATCTATCTCCTTTATATAATTATCCGTCGCTTTTTGAATATCATCAAGACCATGCTTCTCCTCATCTTCAGTAATCTTATGATCTTTTAATTCCTTTTTCAAATGTTCATTGGCATCTCTTCTTAAATTTCTTATTCCAACCCTGGCCTGCTCGGCTATATTTTTTGCTTCTTTAACAAGCTCTTTCCTTGTTTCTTCGGTCAATGCCGGCACCATAACTCTTACCACATTGCCATCACTTGAAGGATTAAATCCCAACTCAGCTTTTTGAATTGCCTTTTCTATTGCTTTAATAACTGTTTTATCCCAAGGTTGTATGACTATCATCCTTGCTTCCGGCACTGACAGCGAAGCAACCTGATTTAAAGGTGTATCAGTCCCATAATAATCAACCATTATATTTTCCAAGACTGCCGTGCTAGCTCTGCCTGTCCTTATTTTTTTTAAATTTTCTAAAAATGCCTCTATGGTTTTCTTGGCTTTTTTATCAAAATTATCCTTGATATCTTTAACCATACCATCTCCTTATAATCATTTTAATTAATAGCCATACAGAAAATCTTTCAGTTTTAGTATAAAGATTTCCCTTATCAAACTTTCATTCTAATGATTTGAAACGACAAAATCAACAATTTTTATTTATTTCAATACATAATTTAATAACATTTTTGAAAGAATTTTAAAATACTTTTTTACAATTTAGTTACTCTTATCATATTTTTATACTTAAAAGCTAAATATTGATAAAATTAGACCATCTGGCTAGTTAATATTACTCAAACCATCAAACATAGAGTATACTGCTCTTACTTCTAATGGCCTAAATTGTAGATCACCTTCTTGACATAAATATTTAAATTATTAATATAAAAACACAATTATTACTATTGTCCGGATGCAGAATTAATAGATTCGTTTGTTTCCAATTCATTATCATCCAAAATTTCTACAGCGGTATCTTCATTAGCACTATATTTAAATTTTCTTAACACATTCGCCGCTTTATCCTTATTTATATCCCCCAAGAGTTTTAACAAATAATTTGAAATACTCTGTCTGCCGATTTCATCACTGTATTTGTCTATCTCTCTTAATATATCAACAATCTCAGCTTCATCCTGTTTCTCAAGTATTTCAACAGCAGATTTAGGCGGCATATTATAAATTTTTAACGCCTGCTCTCTTAAATTTTTATTTCTGTCATTAAATTGATTTTCTCGATTTGCAATCTGCTTTTCTTTTTTTTCAAGATCTTTCTCTTTATTTTTTAATATTTCAAGTTTTTTATTTGCTTCTTCGTCCTTTGCCTGAACTTCCTTTTCCCTTACTATAATCTCTTCTTCTTTTAAGACAAGTCTTTCATTGTTTTTGTACAACTCTTCTTTCTCAAGTAAAAATGGATCCTCTCCCTCTTTTATTTTCTTCTTAAAAACTGATTCTTTAATCTGCTTTAAGACTGGTATTGGGAAATTTATTCCAAAAATCGAACCAACAAAATCTACTGCTATTATGCCAGTACCAAATAATACAATTATGAATAAAACCAATAAAATAATTTTTCGTATGTTATTACTGGAATAAAATGCCATTTTTTTATTTAACCTCTTAATAATTTTTAATATAAATATTTTTTAATTTTTGCAACATAATTCTTTGTTTCTTCTATATCAGGTATACCGTTAACCCTATCTACCAGATCAGGACCGGCATTATAAGCAGCCAAAGATTTATCAAGATCACCATCATATCTTTCAAGCATCATCTTTAAGTACCTCACACCGCCGTCTATATTTTGATAAATATCAAAAGGTTTCTGTACGCCAAGCTCAAGCATCGTCCTTGGCATAAGCTGCATTAACCCCATTGCTCCTGCTCTCGATACAGCATGAGGATCATAATTGGACTCCGTACGAATTACGGCTCTTATAAGATCTTCCGAAACATTATATCTCTTTGAAGCCATCTTAATTGCCTGATCGATTGATGCTTTGTTATCCGTATCTATAAGCTCTTTTTTTTCAACCTTTTCACTTTTTAATAAAGGATGAATATCATTATCTTTTGTTTTTAAAGTCACATCATTATTGGATTTATTCAGCTTCATCATCATTTCTTCAAATTCTTTTACTCTATCCGGTTTAAAAGAATTAAGATTTCTTGCATTATCCTGCAAAAATTTAATTCTTGAATAAATATCATTGACGCTTTCAAGCATGTTATTCTCCTCCTCCTATGTATTATAATTATTATTAACAGAGTTACTCCTGCTGTTCTCTATGTCTCTGATAAAATCTACCTGCCATATCATCCATAACCTTTGTTTCATGCTTTTTTTGCTCTGCCTTATATTTTTCAAATTGTTTCTTTTCAAGTTGCTCTAGTTTTTTCTTTTCTTTGGTAGCCTCTATCAATTCATCTCGCAATTTTAAGAGTTCTTTTTCTACCTCTAGTTTTAATAGCTCATTTTGTTTAATTTTCTTTTCCAAACCTCGTATATATTTCTCATTAATTGCCATTCTCTCATAAGAAAGCACATTATCACTATTTAAATGCATACTATCAGAATTTATAGTTTCGTAAATACTGTTTTGCATTGCAGCATTTTCCATTTCAATATTTATTTTTTTTTGTAAAACCTGTGCATATCTTAATTTTGCCTTAAACTCAATATCCTTTTTTATTTCTAATAGTTTTTCTAACTTAAATTTAAATCTTTTCATAGACTAACCATTAAAAATAAAAATTATTCTCAAATTTCAAAGACTTATCTTCTACACTTTCTTCCTCCTCATTCTTTCCGCCTGTAAAAATATCTGTTAACTCTTCTACTGTTTCATCAAACGAATAACTCTCTTCAATTCTCTGTCTTAAAAAATCATCAATTTTATCCTTTAACAAAATCGCCATATCTACCGTAGGATTTGATCCTTTTGCATAAGCACCTATTGAAATAAGATCCTCATGAGCCTTATAGGCTGCCAAAAGCTCTTTTATCATATTAGCTTTTTGTTGATGTTCTTTAGTAGTGATTTTTATCATAAGTCTGGAAATTGACGACAATACATCTATTGCTGGATAATGATTTTTATGAGCAAGGCTTCTGTCAAGTACTATATGTCCGTCAAGAATACCTCTAACAGTATCACTTATAGGCTCATCCATATCATCGCCCTCTACCAGTACTGTAAAAAAACCGGTAATGCTTCCTACTTCACCTGTGCCCGCTCTTTCCAAAAGTTTAGGCAGCAGTGTGAAAACTGATGGAGTAAAACCTCTTGTCGTGGGAGGCTCCCCTGAAGCAAGTCCTATCTCCCTTTGAGCCCATGCAAACCTTGTCACAGAATCCATCATAAGATTTACATCTTTACCAAGATCTCGAAAATATTCGGCAATGGACATTGCTACATAGACTGCTCTAACCCTTGCCAGTGCTGGTTTGTTTGATGCTGCAAATATAATAACGGAACGTTTTAAGCCTTCTTCCCCGAGATCATAATCTATGAATTCTTTTAATTCTCTGCCTCGCTCGCCGATTAAAGCTATGACATTAACATCCGCTTTTGAGCTTCTTGCAATCATACCAAGAAGTGTCGACTTGCCGACACCTGAACCTGCAAAAATACCGACTCTCTGCCCCTTACCTATAGTCAACAGACCATCGAGTACTTTTATACCAGTTGTAATCGGCTCTGTTATCTTCTGTCTTTTTATTGCATCACTGGGCATATTGAATGCTGGATATATTATCGATGAACCTATCTGCCCTTTACCGTCATAATCCCTGCCAATCCCATCAAGCACTCTGCCTAAAAGGTGTTCGCCTACATAAACGCTTAACTGACCGCCTGAAGCTATAACTACATTACCGATTTCAATGCCCTCCATTTCATCGTAACAGACCAGAGTAACTTTTTGTTTCTCGAGTCCAACTACTTCTGCCTGAATAATCTTGCCGTTTGAAAGTATTATCTTGCAGACTTCACCGATTACTGCATAAGGTCCGTATGATTCTACGGTCAAACCTGTAACTTTGGTAACAAAGCCTAAAAATTTTATAGGGTCAGTGTCATTGATTACAGAATTATATTTGTTTATATCAAAAATTGCAGAATTACTGATAAGCTTACCCCCCTCCCGATTTTATCTAACTTTAAACCGGCGTATCCTCTTTGCCTTTAGATTTAATAGGCATAAGTTCGAGTATCTTGTCTTCAATTTCATGAAGCTGGCTGGATATTCTGGCATCAAGCGAACCGAAATCAGTATCTATGATACAGCCGCCTCTGTCTACCGTCGAGTCTTCAAGAATCTTAATTGATTTGACGCCTTCAACCATTTCAATGAAATCTTTCTTATGCTGTGTTGCAAGATCAAGATCTGCAAGATTAACTCTTATGGCAACCTCGCCTCTTGATTTTAACTTTCTCAATGATTGAATTACGTTATTTATAACAACATTTTTTTGATTCTCTGAAATTACCTTTATTACTTTTTTAGCTATCAATAATACAAGACTGATTATCTGCTGTTCTGTTTCAATAAAAATCTCATTACGTTTTTGTATAGCATTATTTAAAACTATTTGTACTCTTTCTATCAATCTCTTTACTTCATCCTCTCCTTTTTTGTAACCCTCCTCCCAGCCATCAGCATATCCTCTCTTTCGAGCTTCATTAGTTATCTGCGCCTCTTTCTCTCTTATCTCACTCTCAATAGTGCGAGCTTCAAGTTTTGCTTTTTCAATTATTTCCTTGGATTCATCTTCAAGCTTCTGTCTTATCTCCTGTGCTTCTTCGTTTTTCTTTTTTATCATTTCAAAAGCTTCGGCTTTTGCTTTTTCTTTTATTGCGTTTGCTTCTTCTTCAGCCTGTTGCAAAAGTAAACGTTTTCTCTCTTCAAAACTCTTTTCAAATTCTTCAGCTTCTTTTTTTAAATCATCTATTGATTTGCCTTCGATTATTTCTGGTACAGGAAGTTCCGCTATCTCTGATTCTTTTTTAGATTTAAAATCTGGGACATCGATCGATATTTTTATAGTCGATGGCACTATTTCGGTATTTCTGAAAACTCTCTTTGACACTTTTTATTCTCCAGTATTTTTTATACAACAAGTTCATCTTCACCGGCTCTCGCGATAACAATATCACCGGCATCTTCAAGTTTCCTGATTATTGTAACTATTTTCTGCTGTGCTTCTTCAACATCTTTCAACCTTATTGGTCCCATAAAGTCCATATCTTCTTTTAATACAGCAGCAGCTCTTTTAGACATATTCCTGAATATTTTATCCTGTACTTCCGAGTTAACGCCTTTTAGGGCTTTTGCAAGCTCTGTAGAATCAACCTCGCGCAGTACTTTCTGAATATCTTTATCTCCAAGCAATACAATATCTTCAAACACAAACATCCTCTTCTTGATTTCTTCTGCCAGATCAGGATCTTCTTCTTCAAGGGTTTCTAGTATCGTTCTTTCTGTAGTTCTGTCAACAAGGTTTAAAACTTCAACAATAGTCTCAATACCGCCGGCAGTTGTATAATCTTCACTTGCAAGAGTTGACAGTTTCTTTTCCAGGACTCTTTCAACTTCTCTTAATACTTCAGGAGAAGTCCTATCCATTGTTGCAATCCTTTTTGCAACTTCCGATTGTATTTCATGAGGTAATGACGACAATATGCTTGATGCTTTATTAGCATCAAGATAAGCAAGTATCAAAGCAATCGTCTGCGGATGTTCTCCTTGAATAAAGTTTAACAGATGAGCAGGATCTGTACGCCTTATAAAATCAAAAGGTCTAACTTGCAAACTTGAAGTTAATTTATTGATAATTTCTGTAGCACGCTGTCCACCAACCGCTTTTTCCAGTAAGTCCTTTGCATAATCTATACCACCGGTAGAGATAAAGTCCTTAGCCATCATCAATTCCTGAAATTCCATAAGGACTTTATCTCTGTCTTCAGGTTCAACAACTTCAATTCTTGCGATTTCAAATGTTAATTGCTCTATTTCATCTTCTCTTAGGTGCTTAAAAATTTCTGCTGACACATCAGAGCCAAGCGTAACCAGGAATATTGCTGCTTTTTGTCTGCCGGTTAATGTCTTTTTATGACCAGAAGATGATCCCCCCATGCCACCTGATGATTTTCTTTTTTGAGTTGTGGTTGTAGGTGCCGGACCGCCTACCATAATATCGGATTTATCATCTTTGTCTTTACCTAATTTATCAGCCATAAATTATTCCCTATTAATAATTTATCGAAATAAATTATTAAACTAATAACTATTATTTTTTAACAAGGGGCTGTAACCACCCCTTGTTAAAATTTTCAGACAATTACTGTCACTTTTAATATAATTATATTATTATAACATTTAAAATGCAAAATATATTACATTTATTCTTCCGAAAGCCATGTTCTTATCAATTGAGCAACATCTTCCGGATGCTCTCTTGCCAGGTTTATAGCATTTTCCTGCATCTCCAATCTTGTTTTGTCTTCCAGGGACATTTCGATCTCGCTTGCCTCTTCCTCTGCACTCTTTAAAGCCATTTCTCTTGCAAGCTGATGCTGTCTTGCCAATTCTTCTTCTCTAAGTCTTTTCCTTCTCTCTAGCTCTTTAGCTATTATTCTATAGAGTATGGTTATTATTATCAATAAAATTAAAGCAATTAGTCCAGCAAACAAGGCAAGAGTAGTCTGCTTTTTTCTCTTCCATTTTTCATCTTCCATTAAGAATTCTTTAGATCTATCTTTTGGCAGAGAATTCACAACAACTTTATCGCCTCTTTCTATACTATAACCAATGCCCTGTTCAACCGCATCCTTAATTTTCTTTAAATCTTCATCAGGCACTGGAATATACCTTCTCTTTCTCGTTCCATCAGGATTTAATATCTCTTTATTTTTTGCATCATATTCAATTTCCCAAGTCCCATCTATTGTTACCGATGCGGTAATCTTACTAATATTCCAGGGGGCTTTTGTTTTTTCTATATTCGATTCTCCGCTTATCTTATTCTCTATGTTTTCTTCTTTTGTATATTCCGTCATCTGCTCTAGTGCGCCTTTATATCCCGGAGGCACATTATCATCAAATCCAGGAGGACCTTCAGGTATCCAATTTGGTCCTTTAAATGTTTCTTTAGTCGTTTTTTGTGATTCAGTGATATTATAGGTTCTTTCTCCATCATCATAGGGAGTATTTGGATCATCCTGTTTTAAAATAACGGGAAGAATCTCTTTACGTTTTTCGCTCACTTTATCAAAACTCATATTTACATCGACTAAAACTGATAATCTGTCTTTATCATAAAAAGCGGTCAAAGCATTAAATATTTTTTCCCTGTATTCCATTATTTGCTGATCTCTGATTTTCAAATTTTCTTTGGTAAATTTAATCGTATTGATATCTTCTTCATCGGAAAAATCGTTAAGCCTAATACCGTGATTGTCCGTTATTACTACATTCTCAACAGTAGCCCTATCAATAGAATTAACAATCAACGCCTGTATTCCTTTAATAGCCTTTTTATTTTCCCTCAAATCTACGTTATAGGCTGGGGTTAAAACAACTGCAACTTTTACAGGTTCTCTTTCTTTAACGAATACCGTAGGCTCCGGCATTGTAAAAGTAACATCGGCATTATCAATATCAGGACTTGCCATTAATAATTCTTCTAATTTGCCTTCCAATGCGGCTCTAAGCCTGATATCATTTTCAAATTTTGAACTGGTTAATTTTTTGGAATTAATTATATCTAGAAAAGTATATTTGCCTTTAGGCATTGCTCCTTCCTGAGCAAGCATCATTATAACCTTATTTTTGGTATTAGCATCCTTGACAAGGATAATTGAATTATCCTTTACAGTAAACTTTATATTTTCGGTTTCAAGCTTTTTGGTAATTCTACCAAAATCTTCCATTGCAATCTTTTGAGTAAAAAGCGGTACACCAGTCTGTGAAGTATTAAAAGTAAATAATAATATAACTACTATTATTGCACCAAGTATTACACCGCCGGCAACAAGTTTTTGGATAAGATTTAATTTGCCATAGATTGTTTTAAAATTTTCCACTAACTTTTTTAAAAATTCCGGCATAACCCCCCCCATTTTTTTATTTTATAGCGTTATACAGAACTTCTATTATTTATCGTACGTTAATTATTTCCTTATAAGCCCTGATAACCCTGTCGACTATACCTTTTGTTAATAAAACACCCATTTCGGCTTCTTCTGCAGCAATCTGCACATCGTGTATATCAACACTATCCGGATCAATGGCTAGTTTATTAGCAAGATCTGTTGCTTTTAATTCCATATCATTCACCTGACCAATCGCCTTATTAAACATATCTTTAAATGTTAATGCAATCGAATCACCATTTAATTTTTCAAGAGATTTATCATCGATATGATTTTTTTTGGAGACTTTAAGATTTACAATGTCACCATTTGCATTGTAATTTGAAGAAATTTTCATTCCTATTCCCCTCCCCCTGTTAATAATATATAATATCTTAAATTCATTTGCAATATTAATTTTATAAAATTTATATAAAATTTATAAAATTCATTATCTACCTATTTCCAGAGCCTTTAAAAACATCGATTTTGTATTTTGAATACTTGCAATATTGGCTTCATAAGCTCTTGTGGCACTTATCATATCCACCATTTCTGTTACTATATTGACATTAGGATATTCCACATAGCCTGCCTTTGGTCCAAATTTTATAGCATCAGGATGCTGAGGATCATAAACCAATCTTGGCGGATCGGTGCTTTCTTTTATTTCAATTACTTTTACCCCGCTTCCCGGTCCTTCTTTTAATTTATCAGGCAAAAATGGAGATCTATAGACTCTTTCATCCTTACGAGGTCTTAAAATTACATTAGAGCGCTTAAAAACTTCACCGGTTTCCGTACGAGTAGTATTAACATTAGCAATATTATTACTAATAACATCCATTCTGAGTCTTTGTGCTGTAAGCCCTGTCCCTGCAATATCAATAGATGTAAAAAGCCCCATTTTTTATCTCCTTTTATAAATTATGATCTAAGCAAATATTTCAACTTATTGAATTCTTTAGCAACTCTCTGAGCCATAGCATTAAAATACATGGCATTCTTTGATTCTTCCATCATTTCTTTATCTATATCAACCGAATTACCATTATTGTTTTGATACGTATTATATTCGGTTATAACTTTAGATTTTACTTCTCTGTAATCCTTTGGTCTATTAATGGAAATATGTTTTTCTCTTGTTGTCTTAAACGGCACTTTATCTTCTTCTTTTTCAGAATTAATAGCCCTTAATAATTCCTGCTGGAAGGTAACATCTTTTCTCTTATAATTTGGCGTAGTAACATTGGCAATATTATTATCCAAAACTTGAGCCCTTAATACAGAAAAGCTCATAGCTCTGTGCATCAAGTCTATACTTTTTGTGGAATTATCCCCAGAATTTAACATAAAATAACCCTTAAAAATAATTAATTATAAACCTTCAATAATAAATATCGGAAGATTTTAAAAATCATTAAGGGTGATTTTCCCTAAGAAATTATATATTATATCTTTACCTGGCAAGAAGGCATTTATTAAAACACAGGTCAGCACCGCTGCCAAGAGGTCAGATTAGAATACTGTTTTATGTACAGTTTTTTAAAAGATTACGTTTAGTATTAACTAAAATTTATAAAATACGTTATTATGGCAAATCATAAAATGGAAGTATCATAGATGCCTGTTTACCATTTTGCCTATAATAAACGGCAAGTTCTATAAGTCGCCTTATCTGCTTATCTTCAATTTTCAACATAGTCAACTGATCTAACCTTGATAATTTATCCCAGAAAGATGGCGGTTTTGGGAATGACTCTATATTATATGCAGGAGAATTACCAACAGTGCTGGCGTATTCTATGGCATCAATAAGCCCACCTTTTTCATCTGCAAGCTTGTTTTGTATTGCCTGATATCCAGTCCATACTCTTCCTTCGGCAAGGCTTGATATTTTATCCTCTTCGATTTTTCTTTCTTTCACTACATGATCAGTAAATTCCTTATAAATACCTAGCATAGATTTTTTTATAATAGCCACTTCTTCATCAGTAGGAGTTTTATTTTGTGACATAAAATCATCAAATTTATTTTTCTTTATTTGCTCAAATTTTATACCGATTTTATCAGTAAGCTTTTTATAATTCATAAATAATGATACAACTCCAATTGAACCAGTAAGTGTTGAATTATTTGTAAATATCTTTTGACCGGCACAACTTATATAATAGCCGCCAGAGGCAGCAATCGGTCCAAATGAAACTATTACAGGTTTTATTTTTTTTACTTTAAGTATTTCCTGTAATATTAGTTCACTTGCTAAGGCACTGCCGCCGGATGAATTAACCCTGATTACCACGGCTTTTATAGACTTATCATTTTTTATATTCTCAAGATCTTCTATAAATGTTTTTGCTCCAACTATACTTCCGTCGAATCCTGCATCATAGGAATAATAATTTGATATAGTACCTTCCGCATACACCACTGCAATCTTATTTACACTTAAATTTTTCTTCTTTATTGCAGAAATATACATTGAAACAGGAATCGATATAAAATCTTTTGAAATAGACTGTTTTAATTCTTCATAACTCTGAATATCATCTATGAAACCCATATCTTTAGCTTCATCGGGAGTCATTGCGATAGTTTTCCCCAATTTAAAGTACTCAAGGAGTTTTTCTCTATTTATGTTACGGTTTACTGAAATATCATTTATATATTGATTATATAAATTATCCAGAATACTTATATACGATTCTCTTAGTTTATCAGTCATAGCATTATGCGAGAGATCTTCAAAGGCTCCCTTATAATTACCTATATGCACCACAGTAAATTCAACCCCCAATTTATCAAGTGCATCTTTATAATATGGTATATTTAAAGAATAACCGCTAAGGCTTAGAGTAGCTGATTTTGTTTTAGGCATAAATATTTTATCCGCATTTAAACATAAGGCATAATTTGAATTTATACCTGACGAAAACCATGCATAAACCTTTTTACCGCTTTTTTTAAATCTTGTTAACGAATAACCTATTTCATCGTTATACGCTTTATTATAAAACGTAAGATCACCATTTATAACAATCCCCGCAATCCTGTCATCAGAAGCAGCGTACTCTATCGCACTTAAATATTTTAAAAGCTCAAGTTTTCTCGGATTAATAGAATCCGACAAACCCTGTGTTATGGGTCTTTCAACAATTTCACCCGAATAATCGAGTATAAGATAGCTATTGTTTTTGACAATGATGCTCTGCTTTCCAAAATTCATAACCAGTGATATAAGCAGTATTACGAATAAAATAATTCCTGTGAAAATTCCAGCTATCCAGCCAATAAATATAACCAGACACGAACTTCGTTTTTTATTATCGCTCAAATTATTACTCCTCTTATTCAACAAATTAAGCTTCAGTTTCTTTTGAGAGCTGTTCGAATCTTGTGTAACTTTTTTTAAACACCATATCGATTTTACCAGTAGGACCAAACCTGTTTTTACCAATAATTAATTGCCTGATATCCGTATCATACGGCTGATTTTCTTCGACTACGGTTTTTTTATGGATGAATAATATTAAATCAGCATCCTGTTCTATTGAACCTGAATCCTTTAAATCCGAAAGTTTTGGACCCGAATCATCCGATCTTGATTCGATTTCTCTATTTAGCTGAGCTAAGACAATAACAGGCATGTTTAATTCTCTTGCCAGACCTTTTAGTGACCTTGAGATATAGCCTATCTGTTCATGCCGTGGGTTCCTGTTCATCGACTCTTCAACAGTTATTATCTGGAGATAATCGATTATTATAAGATCAACATTATAATCCTTAACCATTCTTCGTGCTTTACTTCGTAGCTCAAGTATCGGAATATTAGGTGTATCATCAAACACTAAAGTTGTATCATACAATCTCTCAGCTTCATGAACAAGTCTATCGAATTCATCGGCTTTAAGCATTTTTTTACGCATTCTAGAAAAATCAACGCTGGCTTGCGAACATAAAATTCTTTCAACAAGACTCTCCTTGCTCATTTCACATGAGAATATACCAATCCTGTGCCCATATTTAACGGCAGCCTTTGCTGCTATATTTAACCCAAGAGAAGTTTTACCCATACCAGGTCTGGCAGCTAAAACAATAAGCTCTGACCCGTGAAAACCATCTGTAATTTCATCAAGTTTATAATAGCCGCTTGGAATCCCTGATACTTCACCGGCTTTTGTTGAAGATTTACTCAACCGCTCGAGTATCTCATACAGATTTGATTTAATATCTGTTATACTAGCAGAATGTTTTTCCTGATTTATATCGAATATCTTTTTTTCTGCTTCTTCGATAAGTTTTTGGACATCATTTTGTTCTTCAAGACTTTGAGAAATAGTAGCAGAACATATATTGATAAGATTCCTCAAAATAGATTTCGACTTTACTATATCTGCATAATATTCAATATTGGCACTGGTCGGTATTCTGTCCAGCAATCCATTTATATATTCAATCCCGCCTGCTTTATCAAGAAGTTTTAGATTTTTCAATTCTTCGGTTAAAGTAATAATATCTACAGGTATATTTCTCTTTTTAAGATTTTCTATTGCATGATAAATATATTGATTTTTCTGATCATAAAAATCCTCAACGATCAATTTTGATGGCATTGTAAGAATTTTTTCATAGCTTTCATTATCTATTAAAAGAGATGCTATTAAATATTCCTCAGCTTCTATATTATGCGGTAAAGTCCGTTTGCCTATGGAAGAAGACATTTCCATAAGGTATTCCTTTGATTATTTATTACAACTTTTTTAAAAAAATTAGGCTTGTCTAAAATACTTAGCAAGCCTATATTGATTATATATCATTTTTAAATTATTCATTAAATTTTTAAATTATTCAGAAATTTCTTGAGTTTTTTCCTCTTCATTCACCATATTTTCAGTTTGAGCTTGTTCTTTTGTCTCTTCTTTTTTATAATTTCTCTGTCCTCTTCTGCCTTTTGTCTTTCTTTCCTGTTGTTTTTGTTCCTGTTTTGCTACAACAATAAGCTCAACGGTTGCATTAACATCCTGATACAAATGAATAGTGAATTTATATGTCCCACCAAATTTAATATGCTCTTTTAACTCAATCTTTTTTCTATCAATATCATAATTTAACTTGTGAAGTTCTTCTGCAATATTGACTGTAGTTACAGTACCATATAATCTTCCTTTATCACCTGCAGGAATTTCAATAGTTATTTTTTCATTCTCAATCTTTTCTTTCAACTTAAGAGCATCCTCTCTTTTTTGGACTTTTCTTTTTTCGATATATTCTTTTTTTGATTCCAACATCTTCTGATTAGCTATTGAAAAATCAACTGCTAATTTTTTTGGTATAAGATAATTTCTTGCATATCCTTTTTTAACGACTTTTACATCGCCCTCTTCTCCAAGATTTGGAACATCTTTACTTAAAATTACTTTTATCGAACTCATATCTCACTTCCCTAAATAATTAATTATTGTTTCACGTAAGGTAATAAAGCAATATATCTTGCCCTTTTAATTGCACGAGCTAAAGCTCTTTGATGCTTAGCACAAGAGCCGGTCATCCTTCTCGGAAGGATTTTCCCACCTTCAGTTATATATCTTCTCAACAAATCATAATTCTTATAATCTATATCAATAGATTTATCCACACAAAATTTGCATACTTTCTTCCGCATGTATAATTTGCGCTTTTCCATGCTTGCATCTTCTTTATCAAAATCACCTTTTTGCATATCTTTATCTACAAAATCTTTTCTTGATTTTTCTTCAATCATTTCATTATCTGACATTATTTACTCCTCATCTAAAATGGTATATCATCTTTACTGTCCATAGTTTCACTAAAAGGATCATTATCTATGAACACTTCATTATTTTTATCATTCCAAGGATCTTCAATGAATCCCTGATTACCACTTTCAGTCTGTTTATCCTGCTGAAACTGGTTTGAAGAACCTGAATTTGACATCTGCTGCTGAGCTGCACCGCCAGCAGGAGTTAAAAACTGTACTGAATTTGCTGTAATTTCAATTTTTGATCTATTTTGTCCTGTTGCAGCATCAGTCCATTTTGACTGTCTTAAGCTTCCTTCTATAGCAACCTGACTTCCTTTTTTTAAAAATTTCTCACAATTAATAGCCTGATTGCCCCATACATTTACATCGAAAAAATTTACATAATCCTTTCTTTCATTATTTTGCATGTATGTTACATTATTAGCTATTGTAAATTTTGTAACTGGCATACCAGAAGCGGTATACTTGATTTCTGGATCTTTAACTAATCTGCCAATGACAGCAACATGATTTAAATCTTTAGCCATATTTTTTTATTTTTTTATAAACATATATCTAAGTAAGCCCTTGTGAATTTTAAAGGCTCTCTCTATTTCAGGCAAACTGGTATGCTCTGCATCAATATTGTAAAGATAATAATGTGCGCGTTTTTTTTCACTGATGGGTTGTGCTAATTCCAATTCTCCCATATCTTTCTCTTCCGTGATTTTTACGCCGTTTGCTGCTAAAGTTTCAGCGATAAAAGTTTTGTGAGTTTCAAAGGAATCCGACGGTTCAAACACCGTCATCAATTCATATTTTCTCATAATACCTACCTTTTGGACTAAAATGGGATGCAACAAAGCACCCAAGATGGTTTTTTAAAGTGAATAGATAATTAACATAAATTATTGCTATTGTCAATAAATAGTAGGAAGTTTTTTATTAATTAAACCAACTAAATGACAGGGTTAAGATTAAAGGCTTTCTGTTGTTTTTACTAACAAATACACCTTATTAATATTACGATAAATTTTTATAAAAACATTATACTTACAAATCAAGATCAAAATCTATTTCTACTTCATTAGTCTTTTTATTCTCTTTTTTATATCTTATAGCTTTTTGCAATAATCCAACTGAGTCATTTGTCTTTTTTTTAAAATTTTCATCCGCTTTTTTCGAAAAATCTTTAATGTCCGAATCTATTATTTGCTTTTTATTTCCTTCTTCTATCCGATATAATTCTTCCTTTTTGCCATTTAAATTATCATATAATTCATTTATATTTTTAGATGGTTTATTCAATTCATCATATATTTTATCTATACTTTTAACTTTTTGATTGACTACTTTAATCGATTTAATTGCCTTATTTAATTCTTTTTTCCTTGCCTTAACCAGATTATTTATATCAAGTATTATAGCTATGCTTCCATCACCCAGTACTGTGGCTCCGGAAATACCTTCAAGCTGTTTTAATGATTCATCAAGAGCTTTTATAACTATATCCTGACTGCCAATTAAATCATCGACAACAACGCCTATTTTTCTGTTTTCATAAAACATTACAACAAGATAAATCTCGTCATTTTGAGTTTCCTTTTTAACTCCGACAAGTTCATTCAGGAATAATACAGCAATGGTTTCATCCCTTAAATTATAAACTTTGTATTCATCAAAATCTTTTATTTCATCCTTTCGTATTTTTATTGTTTCCTTAATAACATTAATTGGTATAGCAAAAATATGTTTATCAAGATTAACTAACAATGCTTCTATAATAGTTAATGTTAAAGGAAGGATAATAGTCATTCGAGTACCGAAGCCAAATTTTGTATTTATGTTTATGCTCCCTCTAATCTTTGATATCTGATTTCTTACAACATCCATACCAACGCCTCGTCCGGATAAACCGGTTATACTCTCTTTGGTGCTAAATCCCGGCTCAAATATAAAATTAATTATTTCATCATTGCTCATTTCATTTAAAGATTCATATGTTGCAAGTTTTTTTTCAATTGCTTTTTCTTTTATCTTCTCTATGCTAATACCTCTGCCGTCATCATATACTTCAATATAAATATTTGATCCCTGCTGGTATGCTTTAAGATTTATTAAGCCTTCCTTTGGTTTGCCTTTTCTCTCCCTCTCCTCAGCAGACTCAATGCCATGATCTATAGAATTCCTTATTAAATGCGTCAAAGGTTCTGTGATTAATTCGACAACGCTTCTGTCAATCTCTGTATCTTCACCTTCAATTAATAAATTAACTTTTTTATTCAATGAATTAGCAAGATCTCTGACCATTCTTGGAAATTTTGAGAATACCGTACCAATAGGCACCATTCTCACATGCATCATGCCCATCTGCATCTGATCAGAAATACGCTCCAGTTCATTAGTTGCATCATCTATCTCAGCCCTTAACAATTGGAGATTGGTTTTTTCACCTATTTGATTTTTTAGCTGGATAAATCTTGAATAGTTTATTATTAATTCTCCGACCAGGTTCATTAAATTATCCAATCTGTCGGTTTCAACTCTTATTGTCTGTTTTCTGATTGTTGACTGCTCTAGTTTCCTTGCCTTCTCCAATTTTTCACTTATCTCTTCCTTTTCAATACCAATATCTTCTTTAGTTTCATTAATATTTTTAGCCTGCCTTTGAAGCTCTTTTTCCCATTCTTTTTCGATTTTTTCACCTTCGAGTATCTCTTCGCTTGTCAATAATAATTCTGAAGTATAGCCTGGCGCCCCAGACACATCTATACCAATTTCTTTTAATACATTAAAACTTATTTTTGATACTGTAACATTATAAACCTGATCAACATCTGCTATTTTTTTTAACTTTTCTTCATTCTGATTGCTCAAAAGATAAATTTCAACCTGGAGATATTTAGAATCATCGGCTTCTGTTAAAACATCAGGATTTGTTTTTATAACCGTATTGGTAGATGAATAATTATTATAAACCAAAAAAGCCCTTGGATACTTCATTTCACAGGTTTTATCAATATTAAACACTACTTTATATAGTGAATCGCCTTTTTCAAGTCCATCTTCGATTTTACTTTTTTCAAAATCAGTAAAATCAACATTAACCGCTGGTTTTTCAATTTTAGTCTTTTGTTCTTCTGTTTTAATTTCAATTGTTTCTACATGAAGAACATCGTTAAGCAATTTTAATTCAGTACTTATATCTACATCTGATTCATTCATTTTATTTTGAATTGCAGAAACAAGCTCAATTAATTTATCATATGCTTTAAACAGAGTATTTATAAGTGCTGTTGTTACATTTAATTTGCCATCCCTTATCCTCTGGAAAATATCTTCCATTTTGTGAGATAAAGTAGAGATATTCATGAATCCCACTATGGCTGATTCGCCCTTTATAGAATGAGTCAATCTGAATATTTCATTAATAATATCATTATCTTCAGGATATTTTTCCAGCTCAAGAAATTTATGATTCAGATTTTCGAGGAGCTCTGATACTTCTTCGATAAATACTTTCTGGAATCTATCATCATCTATATGGATCATCTATAGCCTCTATTAATTATTCTTCAACCTTAATTATTTCTTCACTTTGAATTATCTTAATTATGTCCAGAATTATAATCAATTTATTTTCATACTTGCCTATTGATTCTATAAAATCCGCTTTAATACCGGATGCAGTAGGCAATGACGGCTCAATATTATCTTTTGACAAAGTTAAAACTTCATGCACAGCATCAACTATTATACCGAATAATCTTTTATCGATTAATACTACAATTATCTTATTTTTTTTAGTTCTCTCAACTAATTCCATATTAAATCTCTTGCGTAAATCAATTACTGGGACTACATTACCTCTTAAATTAATAATTCCCTCAATATAATATGGTGCCTTGGGAAGCAAAGCTATTTCTTCTAATTTAATTATTTCTGATACTTTTTCTATAGGAATCCCATATAGAGACTTGCCCAGCTCAAAAAGAATAATCTGAATTTCTTCTAAATTATTTATTGCTTTACTATCAGCCATAAATTACAACCTTTAATCTGACAATTGTCATCCGCTTATAAATTCTTGTGGTAAAATAATTCATGAGCGGTTACTATATAATTAATCTATATATTTTTTAATTCTTTTTAGTTTATACCTAAAGGTATTTCAATTGTAATTAAAATTTCTTAGGATATTAATAATTTTCGACAGAGTTAATGAATTTTATGAGTGTTGCTAACACTAAAAATTAGTAAATGCCGATATTTTCTGTATTAAGTAATAATTCCATTTCGCCGCTTGATAAACCGATCTTATCCTGAATATCTTTAATTTTCCAGCCTTTTTTGATTAAATATCTTGCTTTCTCAGCATCATTCATGCCTTTTATTTCATCATCAATTGTATTTTTCCTTGATACCGCGGTTTCCATAAGATTTTCAGATAGTTTGCTGCTATTTCTACCAATTTTCTCCGGTGAATAAGTAATCTTTTGAATATCTGAAAATAAATCTTTCATTGTATCTCTATTTTTAGAAACATCTATCTTTAACCCAGCTTTCTTTTTATCAGCCATTATAATTTTTTGATCCAGCTCTTTAAGCTTTTCTTCAACAAGAGTAACATTGCTTAGAGTAGCATTATTCAATTCCATAATAATGGAGTTTATTTCTTTTTTAATTTTTGCAATTATATCTTTATTTATAAGTTTTTTTTCAACTCTCTCTTTTAAAATATAAAAACCTATAAACAAAAAAACTACATTAACACAAAATAAAACCACATTAAACCACATATTCCCCCCTAAATAATAAAATATACAATTTTAACCTATTATATCTATCTTACTGCCAAGTTCAGGATCTTTATATTTATTTACTTTATCATCATTTGACTTATTATCTTCTTCATTATCTTCATCGCCTTTTGATTGATTTTTCTCTTTATTTTTTTTCTTTCTTAATTGATTCTTCTTTTCCTCATCCTTAATTTTCCCTGGACCGTCTTTTAATTCTTTGGTTTCAGGTACATCTTTTGAGTTTTTATCTCCCTCTTTTTGTATCAGTAATGTTGCCTGATCTTGCTTTAAAATTTCAGTTTCTTTGGAAAGAGTTTGCTGTTTGGTAACCTGATTCATTTGATTAAAATTAACCTGTAAATCAATAGGATTAACCGCCATATTAATCCTCCAAAATAAATATCCATATATCCAGGATTCTAGTCCAGATAAAACCTACCTTACATATATATTAATTATATAACAATATTTAAACTATCATCATCTTCTTCTAGTAGTTTTTTCTTCCTCTTCTTCATAAGCTATTGTATTAACTTCTCCTCCCTGCAAGACAAAGGCAACTTTTTTATATTCCGTTTTTAAATGGAGGAATGCATTTTTAATATATATCTTTACCCCTGGATAAGCTTTTTTGGAAGCAATAACCTTACCCTTGCTTTTTAATTGAGCCAGATAATCTTCTATACCTTTAATTTCATTGGTTGCATTTTTAATAATATCTTCAAGTTCATAAGCTTTAGCCTGCAATTGATTTAATAATTCTTCCTTATCATCGGCAAGTTTTTTCATCACTTTTTTTTGATTCTTAAGTGTTTCAAGATTAGCCTTTAGAGGTTCAAGTTCTTTCATGGCTTTCGCCCTCTTTTCCTCTTGCTCCATCATAATCTGACGTTTTTTAGGATCAATACCGACTTCAAGAATGGTTTCAGGATTTGCCACGGACCCCAATGTTTTAGTCTTGACTAGCTCTCCTGCTCTCAACCTGCCTCCTACGATAGCTCCTCTCTTACCAACACAATGAATCTCCTTTGTTGCATCTATAAAACAATGCAATATACCATCCTGAGAGTAAACTCCTTCATTTGCTTCAATCTTTACGCTTTCAATAAATTTTGCATAAACATTTTTCCCTGCAATGACCTTGCCTTCATTCTTCCCCATGATACCACCATTTATAATAACATCGCCCTCTGCATCAAGTTCACATTTTCCTGCACTGCCATGGATTTCAATATTGCCTGCAGCTTTTATACTAAACCCATCTTCCACATTGCCCTGTACTATTACTGTACCAAGGAATAATATATTGCCCGTTTTTAAATTTACATCACCCTGTATCGTATAAACAGGATCAACAACAACTTTCCCACCCATTAAATAAACCTGTCCATTGATCTCAGCTACAATACTCATCTTATCTTCTGTTATTTTGGTATTTCTTCCAGCCAATAAAGGAACATCCTTGCCAGATTTTGCAGGTATAAGTTTATTAGTTACTGTTCTACCAGGCTCGCCTTCTGTGGCTGGTTCTTTAGTCGCAAGTATTTGCCCTGCAACAACATTTTGAATTATGTTTAATTCTTTAAAATTAACCTTACCGTCTTCCTCTTCAAAATGAACTTCATCCTTATTTGTATTAAAATTATAATGAATAACAGCATTATTACCATCTTTAACTTTAATACCCTGTGCAATTAAAATAGGTTCATTATAGACAGGATAATCCATTAAATTCATTAAATCATTATCCTTGATGCCAATCGTTACTCCATTATTGTTCAATATGCTTCTTAACTCATCAACATCAAGATCAAACCCTCCGGGTCGTGGAGGAGTAAGTACAATGTATGCCTTCATTTCATCGCTTGAAATCTGTACCGTAGCCGTAGAGTCATTGGCAACATTTAATTGAGGCATTTCTCCTATCTTGCAGTATTCTCCTTTTGCCTCCCTTATAACTTTATTGACTTTGTTTATATCAAAATCTTTTATGCCGCGTAGATTAATCGCATCAAAAACTTTTTTCTCCTGTACTTTCTTGCCTTTGCCAACAGGTTTTGTTACCTTTAACAAAATTCCTTTTGAAGTTACTTTTACAATAGCATCCCCATCTTTATCTTTTACAATTTCTTTTTCTTCAACAACTTCTTCCATATGATATACAGGATGAGTTGATATATCAATATTCATAACATCGCTTATAACTTTATCCTGATCATTAGCTTTATAGACCTTTACTTTAAAATCCTTATGCCCGACACCAAAAACTCCCTGCACCCCGTACTCGATTATTTCATAATCAAGCTCACTCATGCTGACACCCAATTGTGCACATGCATTCTGCAGAGCTTCTTCAAGAGTTTTACCTGTAACTTCAATACTTTTAATTTGAGATTCTTCTTCTAATAATTTTTTAAGCATTTCTTTCAATTTAATCATAATTAAAATCACTTTAAAATATTGTTGCTATTTTATAATATACCTTCTTTAATTTCAGCAAGTTTTGCTCTCAAACGTATTATCGCCTTTGTATGCAACTGGCTTACTCTTGATTCGGTAACATCAAGTACTTCCCCGATTTCTTTTAAAGTTAAATCTTCATAATAATATAAAACCAATACTTTTTTTTCTTTATCAGGTAATTCATTTATTGCCTTAACAACAAGTTTTTTTACTTCCTCTTTTTCTGCAGAAATATCTGGATTTGTTGAATTAGAAGTTTCAAGAGTATCCAGTATTGAAATTTTATCATTGTCATCTCCCATGTTCCATGTATCATTTAATGATATGATAGTAGTACTGGATATCTTAGTCATAAGATTATAAAACTCTCTTATATCGATCTTTAACTCATCAGCAATTTCCTGATCAGTTGCGATCCTGCCTGTTCGTCCCTCAATATCCAAAATAGCATGTTCAACTTCTTTAACTTTTTGTCTGATCGATCTTGGTATCCAGTCAATAGATCTTAACTCATCATAAATTGATCCTCTTATTCTTGTAACAGCATAAGTTTTAAATTTAACATTTTTTCCAGGATCATACTTTTCTATTGCATCAATCAATCCAAATACACCAAAACCAACAAGATCTTCATATTCAACATTGCCTGGTTTGCCTATAGCAACTTTACCAGCAACATATTTTACAAGCGGAGCATACTGTTTTATGAAATGTTCTCTGATTTTAGGGTCTTTATTTTTTTTATATATTACCCATAATTCATCTTCTGACAGATTATCTATATTGATTTTTTCATTTTTATCTTTCACTATACTTCCCCCCTGTTTTAAAATAATACTTTTTAAATAATATCGCATTTATATCTTTTAAAATCAGTTTATACAATCTTAACAATAAGTCAATAAAAATTTACTCTTCTTTAAACTTCGTACGAATTGCCTTAGCAACATCATCGTAAGACACATCAAAACCTATCTTATCCTTTAAAGTTTTACCATCTCCTTTACCCTTATACTCAGAATAATCTATAGGCTGTTCGGATGATTCTTCATTATTATAAGAATTCGTATCATCACCGTCAAAACTATAGTTATCATCAGATTTACCTATATTGGCACTTATATCATCAAGATTTAATTCGCCAGTTGAATCATTTTTAATAAAATCATCAGAAAAATTATCATTGCCCATATCTGTTTTTTTATTCACTAATTCTTCTTTTGCAGTTATAGGGACTTCAACATTGTCAAGATCACCAGTACTCTCAAAATTTGAATCAAAACTAAACTGTGTTTCCTCATTATTGTTTATATTATCTTTAACCTCGGAGGCTTCCTCTCCCTCTTCATCATCAAGAAGAATATCTACATTTTGATCTTCGCTTTTATTATCCATATCCGACATTTGCATTTCCGATGTTAAATATTTTTCATATAAAAATATCAATCCCATTATCATCCCAAATACTATAGCACTGGAAATCAATGCCCTTAAAAATATAGTAAAAAATCCATTTCCCACAATAATATTAATGATGAAAAACAACACAAATGTTATACCACCAGCAATAGCCGGAATCTTTATTTTCTCAATCATCAGTATAATCCATATATTTTTATATCATAATAGTAATTATATTAAAAAAAATTATTTTAATCAAATGAAATATCCCTTTTATCCACCTCCATTCGATTACTAAACTTTAAATATTGTACAAAAATTTATTATTTATTTAACATTTAAAAAACAATCATTATAATTCCTTTAAGCATACTCTAACTCAACTTAAATAACCTCATTAAAAATTTTTTTACTCCTGTACCTTCCTTGTACTCAACACCTTCAAGGCGTGACGCAATATGTTTTATACCAATGCTTGCCTTGCTACCATCATCATAGGATAAAAATGGAACCTGCTTAATAACAGCCTGCGATACTACCGGATCATCATATATACAACCTAAATTTTCAATCTTCACATTTAAAAATTGTCCAGCAATATTTATAACTCTTTCTGCGACTTTTCTGCCTTCAGCTATAGAATGAACCCTATTAACAACCAGTTTAAGGTCAAGCTGTGGATTGTTTACCTCAGTAGCTATAATTTTAATGATGCCGTAAGCATCAGTTATTGCGGTTGGCTCTGGAGTTGTAATTATAATAGCTTCATCTGCCGCCATGATAAATGATATAACATTTTTATTTACGCCGGCTCCTGTATCAATAATAATTATATCAGCATAAGAAAGAGTATTGATTTCCCTGATTAAAGCTATCCTCTCTTCATCAGTAAGGTTTGCAATCTTTGAAAACCCGCTGGCACCAGCAACAATCTGCACGCCGTACTTGGTATCAATTATTATATCTTTCATTCTTTTTTGTTTTTTTATCAATTGATAGAGATTATACTTTGGAATAATCCCCAGGCATACATTAACATTTGCTAACCCAAGATCGGCATCCATTATTACAACTTTCTTGCCCATTTTTGAAAATGCTATTCCTAAATTTACCGCTATATTTGTTTTACCAACGCCTCCTTTGCCGCTTGACACAGCAATAATTCTTGTCTTAACATTTTGATCGCCATAATCACTTGACATCATTATTTTTTTTAAATCATCTGCTTGATCTACCATATAATTCCCCTTTTAATATATATTTCAATTAACATTTGTTAAATATACTTCCGTATCAAGACCTTTAATCATTGACATTAAATTATCCAATGTAGCTTTTTCAATATCATTTGGTACCCTCTGACCGGTCGTTATATATTTTATCTCAACTTTTTTATCAATTGCACAATTTAAAATAGCTCCAATAGTTTCGGATTCATCAAGCTTTGTTATTATAACACTTGAATATTCAAACATATCAAAACTTTTAAATATCTTTTTGACTTCATTAGGCTTTACACTCGCACTTAATGTCAATATAAACTCAGGTCTGTGATTAACAAGTTTAAGCATCTGTTTCATCTTAACAAGATTCATGTCATCCTTTGCACTCCGCCCAATCGTATCGATTAAAATAAGATCTGCATCAGAAAGGTCAATTATCTTCTGGAGTTCAACATTATCTTCAACTCCGCTGACAGGTGTCCTCATATATTCTGCATATTTCTCCAATTGATATTTTGCCCCGATCCTGTAACCGTCTATTGTAACGAGTTCCACGCTTAATTTTTCACGTATAGCATTTGCGGCAATTTTAGCAACCGTTGTTGTTTTACCCACTCCGGTAGGTCCGACCAGAATATAAATACTTTTTTCAATTTTTTTCTTACCTGACACAGGTGTTACAAGTTTTCCCTTAATATAATCATATGCAAACTTGTGAACCTCCAGTCTGTCATTAATCTTATTATATGACAAGCTTTCCTGCAATGCCTCAATAAGTTCATTTACATAATCATCAAAAAATTCATTCTCAAGAAGAATATCCTTTAACTCTACAAGATTTGGATGGAGACCCTCATCTTTAAATATTTTTTTGTCAATACCTTTTTCTATTTTCTCAAGCTTTTCAAGCACATAACTCATTGTAATTGAATTATTATCAATAGATTTATTTTCTGCAATATTATTTTCTATCCTATTATCTGTTTTAAATTTATTTTGTATACCAAGATTCTCCTTATATTTTCTCAATAAATCCGCATCGGACATCCCGATTGTAACCTTTACAAATTTCTTTCCACCAAACCCTAAAAAACCGCCTTTATTAATTTCCTTTCTGTTTATTATTTTAACATTATCACCGTATAATTTTTTTATTTTTGTAAAAGCCGCTTCATAACTTGGCGCTTCAATTTCTCTGTATTCCATAAAATAGCTCCTTATTTTACCAAATCTATTTTCATTTTGACAACACCTTGTCGTCAAAAGCAATCTGTCCAAATAAAACAACTTCTATGCCAGAAACCAATTCTCTTGTAGAAAGCACAGAAATATTTCGATTAACATGCCGTGACAATTCCCAGAAAGCCTTGCGGACCGGTGGCTGGCATACTATTACCGGTGGATATCCTTTAGCTACCATTTCTTTCACTTTATCTTTTATTGCATTCTGCAGATTGTGTATATAATCCGGCTTTAAGGTTAACAATGGCATCCCATCATCACCGGTACTCATATTTTTATATACTTCATTCTCTATTGACGGATGAAACCTTAAAACATAAAGTTTATTTTCGTCATCTGTATACTTAGCCGTTATACTCCTTCTTAATGCCTGCCTTATAAATTCTACAAGTTCGTAAACTGGAGTCTGCGGACTGTGTTCTGACAGAGTCTCAAAAATTGTTACGATATCCCTGATAGAAACACCTTCTTTTAGCAACTCCTGCAGTATCTTCTGCAATACGGATCTCTTATATTCTGCAAGCGTATCTTCAACAACATTTGGATAATCTTTTTTTGCATTATCAATAATCTTGTTAAGTTCTTCTCTACCCAATATTTCATCTGCATGAGCTTTTAATATTTCCTGTATATGGGTTGATATTATCGTCGGAGGATCTACAACTGTATAACCGAGATTTTCAGCCTTTTCCCTCATTTCATTTGAGATCCATAAAGCCGACATACCAAATGCAGGCTCAATAGTTTTTTCTCCGGGAATATCCTCTATACCTTCACCCATAGCCATAAGATAACCGATTTTTATGCTTCCTTTTGCAATCTCCTGCCCACGTAATTTAAAAGAATACTGATTAGCCTGCAACCTCATGTTATCCTGTATTCTTATGGGTGGGACAATAATACCCAACTCAATTGCAAGATTCCTTCTTATACCGGTAATTGCATCAAGAAGCTCTGCATTCTTAGATTTATCAACAAGTGGAATCAATTCATAGCCGATATAAAGAGTTAAAGGATCTACTTTTAAAAGAGATGTAACATTTTCCGGACCCTTAGCCTCCTCTTTTTCTCCTTTTTTACCCTCTTTAATTGCCTCAGAAGCTTTTTTACCTGATTGATATAGGGCATATCCGGCAAATCCCATTCCTCCTGAAAGAATAAGCAAAATTATATGAGGGAAACCCGGTAAAAAAGCCATCGCAAACAAGAAGCCCGCTGCAATGAAAAATATTTTGTATTGTACTTTTAACTGATCCCAGACAACGGTACCCAGAGAATCCTTAGTCTGCGATCTTGTAACGATTAAACCTGTCGCTGTACTGATTAACAATGAAGGGATCTGATTAACAAGCCCATCACCTATTGCCAGCGGAATGTAATTAGCAAGAGCATCCTCAAATCCTTCTCCTCTTACAGCCATGCCTATCGCAAAACCACCGATCATATTAATAAGAGTAACTATAATACCAACGATTACATCTCCCTGAACAAACTTAGAAGCACCGTCCATATTACCGTAAAATGAAGATTCTTCCTGAAGTTCCTGTCTTCGTTTAATTCCTTCGGATTCATCTATAACGCCATTTTGCACATCCATATCTATAGCCATATATTTATTGGGCATCGAGTCCAAAGAAAACCTTGCTGCTACTTCAGAAACTCTCGTAGCGCCTCTGGTAATTACTATAAACTGGACAATTGTTATTATTGTAAAAATTATTAAACCGATTACCATACCGCTAAGCTCAGGAGATCCAACAACAAACGAACCAAATGCCCGTATCATCTTGCCTTTAAAATTAATACCTTGTGATAATATTAACCTTGTCGAACTTACATTAACTGATAATCTAAATAATGTTGCCGTCAATAATACAGATGGGAACACAGAGAATTCGATTGCTCTTTTTAAATATGCAACATTTAAAATTACAAGCAATGATACTATAATATTGGCAGCCATTAAAAAATCAAGCATAAATGCTGGAATTGGAATAATAAGCATTAAAACTATCAATATCAAGAAAATAGCAAAAATCATTGCCGGCTGCTTTGCAATGCTAGCAACGTCTATATTTAAAAGACTGAATCTTCTTGTTGAATCACTCATTATTTTAATCCTCCCAGATATTTTCTAAAAACTAACCAACGGTTTGTTTCTCTTTATGCTGCATTGCAATCTTATAGGCATTTATAACCAATGCATACATTGTCCTTGGAATAACATCATTTATATCAACTTCATTGTATAATGTCCGTGCAAGCATAACATTTTCATACATATAAACATTGTTTTCCTTTGCTATTTCTTTAATCTTCTGTGCAAATTTATCCTTGCCTTTTGCTGTTACCCTCGGTGCCTCATCTGTATATCTGTCATAATGCAAAGCTACCGCATAATGTGTCGGGTTTGTGATTACAACATCGGCTTTTGGTACCTCTTCAAGCATTTTTTTCTGAGAAAGCATTGACTGATACATCTGCTTTAATCTTGATCTTATAAGCGGATCTCCATATAATTCCTTATATTCTTCTTTTACTTCTTCCTTTTTCATTTTTAAACTTTCTTCATACTGCCATTTGACAAACATATAATCAATAATAGAAAACACAAGAAGTATTATGAGTATCTTAATTACTATTGAGAAAGCAAGTTTAACAAAAAACAAAAACGATATTAATATACTTTCAATAAACATTGTGTTTTCTATATTGTCAATTTCGCCTATCATTGAATAATAGGCTACGATTGCAATAATTATTATTTTAACTATCGATTTTATCAAATTAAAAGCGCCGGTAATAGAAAAAACCTGATTCTTTAAAAATTTAAAAACATTGGGACTTATTTTTTTTAGATCAGGCTTTATGACTTTTGGAGTAAATTTCAATCCAATCTGCAAATAATTGCTCAATAAGGCACTTACAAATGCTATAGCGGCTATCGGTGCAAACAATTTAATAAATGGAATCAAAAAAAAGACATAAAAAATATCATCTTTAGTAAAATCAATTTTACAAGAATTTTTAATAGAATATTCTAATAAATCTTTCATTGTTACATAAATATATTCTCCAAGAAAATATATAGCTATAAAACACAAAAGACTAACAATCGTTGAAGGCAGGTCTTTTGATAATGCGACCTTCCCTTCTTCTCGAGCCTTTCGCTTTTTGTGTTCAGTAGCTTTCTCAGTCCTACCTTCAGACTCAGCACTTGCAAATCTTTGAAGATCTATTTTATATTCATGAGGAATTGCTGTTATGTCGATTGCAAGCCACCAGGGCTTACCATTATCTATTGACACTGCCATATAAATCCCTCATCATAAACCATACATCTTTAAATATTTCATCAACATAATTCTGAAAAAAAATTATTATGGATGGTAGTATAAACATCAATATCAAGAAAGTGATCATAATCGTTACAGGAAATCCAATCATTAAAAGATTCATCTGAGGCGCTGCTTTAGTTAACAATCCCATGGATATCGAAACAATCAATAAAGCACCGACTATCGGGAAAGATAATTTTAATGCTATTAAAAACATCTTGCCAAATAATGCGATAAGCCCATATTTTGATTCAAAAATCGCTCCATTTAAAAAATTTTCTGCATTTACTAATTCAAAAGATTGATATATTTCCTGTATCATTAAGGCAGGTCCTCTTAAATTTAAAAACACCATTATAGCTATTAAATAAAGATACTGCCCCATTAAGGGAAAACTTATTTCGCTCAACGGATCAAAAACTTCGCTTGCACCAAGCCCCATCTGTACAGTAAAAAACTGCCCTGCAAGCTGATATACATTAAAAGCCATGTCGATACAAAAACCAATTGCAGCGCCGATTAAACCTTCAATAGCCGCAATCAAACCAAATTCAATTACATTGTTAGGCACATTGGGGACAAAGCTTTGTGTCAAATGGAAAATAACAATTGTTGTAAAAAACATAAGCCCAAATTTACCTCTTACAGAAATTGATTCCGAAGAAAAAATCGGAGCCACAAGAAACATTCCCATGATCCTTACGAATACCAGCATAAATTTTTGGAAATTAAATATAAAAAATTCCAAAGCTTAAAAATCCCCTTTTTTAAAAAACTAAGGAGTCGGCAAAGCCAAATCCGGTATAATATCAAAAATCTGTATTGTAAATACCTTCAGAGTTTCAACAATCCATGGTCCAAATATAACCAATGCCAAAACAATAGCGATAATCTTAGGTACAAATGTTAATGTCTGTTCCTGAATACTTGTTGTTGCCTGAAAAATAGAAATTATTAACCCCACAATCAAACTGGCGCCAAGCAAAGGCAAAGATATTAAGAGTGATATTCTAATTGATTCTATAGTAACTTCATGAAGTATCTGATCCATTATTAATCTCCTTATTATCCAAAACTTCTGTAAACTTCATAGGTTAATAACTGCCAGCCATCCACAAGAATAAATAAAATGATTTTAAATGGCAATGATATCATTACAGGAGGCAGCATTATCATACCCATAGCCATAAGAGTTGATGCAATAACCATATCTATTATTATAAACGGAATGAAGAGCATGATCCCGATTTTAAATCCAACTGTAAGTTCATTTATAACAAAAGCAGGTATGAGGACATAAGTCGGCACATCATTATAGTCATTGGGCGCATTTAGACCCCTAAGGTTCATGAAAAAACCTACATATTTCGGGTCGGTCTGCTTAAACATAAAATCTCTTATAGGACTTAATCCTTTTTCATAAAACTGATCTAAAGTTATTCTTTTTTCAGGAGGTGTCTTGTCAGGATTAAAAAACGGTTGTATAGCATTATCGTTTATTTTCATGAATGTAGGCCACATTATAAATAAAGTAAGAAATAAAGCTAATCCAAACATTACCTGATTTGGTGGCACCTGTTGTAGGGACAGAGCTTTTTTAACAAAATCAAATACAATAGCTATCCTTAAAAAAGATGTCATTAGTATGATAATAGACGGTGCCAGCGTTAATATAGAAAGCAGGAAAAGTATTTGAAGCGATAAAGCGACTTCTCTGGGCGACTGCGCTTCATCAACATTTACATTGATCCTCGGGATCGGTATCCTTACCCTTTCCTGAGGTACGGCAAGATCTATTGCCGTTATCTGAATTATAAATGAAATTATTAAAATAAATTTTTTCAAAAAGCCCCTCCCCCTTAATGATAAAAATAAAATGCTAAATTAACTATTTACAATCTATATATTTTTGTTTTTCCTTTTTATATTATTAATCCTTTCTTTTTGATTATTTAAAAAATCTATAGAGTCAACCTCATAATCAAATTTTGGTTTTTTATTCTTAAGATTTATTTTATTCTTTACAAAATCTGTAACAATATCAATAAAATCATGTCCTTCATTTGTCTTTTTTTCATTGGAAATTATCTCAAACTTTTCAATTTCTTTAGGATCGGTAATCTCTGTAATCAAATTTATAGAGTCATTTGTAACACCTAATACTAAATACTTCCCTGCTATATTTACTACCTGAATATATTTACCAGGACCTAAAGACTGATTTATAATTACTACCGCACCTTCCCCTGATTTATTCTTTAATTTAAAAAATCTTTTTAATAACATGGATAAAAAATATATTACTGCAATTACAAGAGCCAATACTATTATAATCTTAATATAGGCAAAATAATCAGTCTTAAAAGTACGATTTTGCTTTTTACTATCATTAATAACAGTCTGATTTTGTTTTATTCTTTCAGAATCCATAGAAGATTTTACTTTATTAAAATACTCTTCCTTGTTTTTTGGATCGATCTTATCAGATGTTGCATCTTCTGTATGGATTAAATTAAATGAAAAGAAAAACAAGATAATAATTAAAAAATATTTAATTTTGATAATCCCCTCCCAATTACATATAAAATCGAAGTTATGTTAACTCCTGAATCCTGTCTGCAGGACTAATGATCTCGGTTACCCTGACACCAAAATTTTCATCGATAACAACAACTTCTCCCCGTGCTATAAGTTTGCCATTGACAAGGATATCAACAGGCTCTCCCGCAAGTTTGTCAAGCTCTAAGACTGTTCCTTCACCCATACCCAGTATATATTTGATGGTTTTTTTCGTCCTTCCAAGCTCTACTGTTAAATCCATCGTAACATCCATCAAAAGATTGATGTTACCTGCCTGACTTTCAGCAGCTATCTCATTAAAATTAGCAAATTGAACATTTTGCACTTGAGGCCCCCTTTGACCTTTTGATCCCATGCTCATTGATTGTTGTCCCATCATACCCTGCTGATTAAATGCCATTTGCTGTCCATAATTAGGCATTTCATTCGTTGCAGGCAGGGCACTTGAAGTTATATCTTTAATTACATTTAAACCAAAAACTTCTGTTAATGTTTTTCGATTATTTTCTATTACAAGATCATACACAACTTTTACAAAGTTATTACCGGCAAGACTGATATTTGATTTATCAATTTTATTTACAACCGGTGGCTCCGTACGAAGTTCTTTTTTTATCATATTACCTATTGTTGTACCGGCATTCCCTGAAATAGTATTCATTGCCTCACTGATAGCACTTAAAGAAGCTTCAGTTAGCTCACCGCCTTCCTGACCCATCATGAGACCTGAAATTATCTGTGCTGTGTTAATGTCTAAAATATAGCTATGCTCGCCTGATAATCCAATTTCATAATTCATTTTGACTTCCACAATCTGTCCAGGAAGCTGATTTTTTAAATCATTCAACTGCAATACTTCGATCCGAGGATTTGTAAGACTTACGGTTTTCCCAACCATTGCCCCCAATGCCTCGCCTTCATTATTTGCAGCAGAGCTTAATATATTTTGTAAAGTAGAAATTTCAGCTTGAGATAAAAGAGAAGCTCCACCAGCTTTACTGCCACTTGGCTGGCTCATAGCTTCAAAACCTGCATCCGTTGCTAAATCGTCAGTCCCCTGCAATAAAGCATCTATTTCATCTTGAGATAATGACCCATCACTCATTCTTCAACCTCCTCCTCGATTTCTTCTATTTCTTTAGCTTCGGGCTGTTTTAATACCTTAACAACCTGTACCGCCATTTTACTGCCAACAACACCAGGTCTGCATTCAAATTTATCCTTATCTTCAACTTTTAATATAAAATTATCAGTTACTTTAACTTTATCAAGTTTAATAAAATCTCCCTTCCTTAAAGCTAAAACATCTCTAACCTTTATCTCAATTTTACCGATTTCAACTATTATTGTTACCCAGACAGTATTAAGTCTTTCTTTGATTACCATAAGATTTTCACTGGTTGTGCCTTTCCTTACGGATGAATACCAGTATTGTCCTGATAATTTTGATATAACAGGCTCTATTGTAATATAAGGAATACAAAAATTCATCATACCTTCAACTTCACCAATCTTTGTCTCCAGTGTAACAAGTACAACCATATCCGAAGGAGGGACTATCTGAGCAAATTGAGGATTAACCTCTATACGTCCAAGTCTTGGTCTTAAATCAATTACATTTGACCATGCTTCCCTTAAATTACCCAGTACCCTTACAATAACCCCTTCTATAACGGCTGATTCTATTTCGGTCAATTCTCTGGCAAGCTTGGTATCACTCTCACCCTTCCCACCAAATAGTTTATCGATTATCGCAAAAGTTATTGATGGATCGATTTCAAGAACAGCATTTCCCTTTAAAGGTTCCATGTCAATAACAGCCAGGGTAGTCGGATTGGGTATCGAACGGATGAACTCTTCATATGTTAACTGATCTACCGATGCTACATGAACATGCGCCATAGCTCTCAACTGTGCTGACAATCCCGTTGTTGTCAATCTGGCGAATGTTTCGTGTATCATCGAAATTGTTCTAATTTGATCTTTTGAAAATTTATCCGGCCGTTTAAAATCATAAATTTTGATCTTACGTTGATCGCCAGTTTGATTTATTTCATTGGCATCAACTTCACCGGTATTTATAGCATTGAGTAATTGATCTATTTCTTCCTGAGATAATACTTCTGCAGCCATCTTTTTTACCTTATAATATACATTATATTACATTAATGTATATTCTTGGAATAATATTCTTTCAACTTTTCCTTCATTTAAATTACGATTAATCTGCTTTAAAAAGTCCTCTTCAAGTCTTTCAAGAGAACTACCACTTGTTTCATCAACAAAATAATCGGATTTTAAATGGGAAAGATGTTTGATTATAATATCTCTTATTTCGGGGATTATCTGGCTTATTTCCTGCTGAAGTTTTTTATTTCCAGCACTATAACCTAAAGAAATTTTTAACTGAATCATCTTGCCATCCAATAATTGCTGCCTGAATGGCTGGTCAAGTGATATATACTCTAAATGAACAACCTTACCCCTTGTAACGTCCTTGCCCCATTCTTCGGGCATTGTCCTGATATCCCTCCCTTTTGAAACGCTTAGACCAATAATCACGACAATTATGGAAATGAAAATCATTGTAATAAGCAATGCTACAATCATCAATATGCGGACAATAAGCGGACTTAATAAAGGTCCTTTTTTACGGGGTTGCTCTTGAGATTGATCCTCTAAATCTAGACCACTATCTTCAACGTTTTGTTCATCAGACATAAACTCCCCTCCTAGCATATAATATTTAATATTTAGTTAAGAGTCAAGCGGAATTTTTAAAAAATTTAGCTTAAATTCAATAAATTCACGCTTTTTTAAGCTATTCTGCATAAATTTTATAATCTAAAAAATTTATATTATCTAATATTACAATTTTTTTAATTCTCTCGTAATATAATTATATCAACACGTCTATTTTTTGACATATGTTCTTCAGAATCATTAGGAAAAATCGGCACATATTCTCCATAGCCAGCTACAGACATTCTTTCTGGATTAGCGCCAAAATCTATTAAGTAACCTAAAACATTCAATGCTCTAGCTGTAGATAAATGCCAATTGGTTTGCCATGGTCCATCAGGATCTGTTGGACTGCTGTCGGTATGCCCTTCAATTCTCACTTTATTTTCTTTATATTCGGTTTTTGTAAGAAACATTGCAATTTTTTCAAGAACCTGTCGTGCCGCTTCTATATCGATCTCAGCACTGCCTTTTTTAAAATACGCATCACTGGACAGAGAAATACGTATACCTCTTTGAGAGAGATCTATTACAACCTTACGACTTTTTAACTCAGGCTCAAAGACAGACATCGCTTCTTTCAATGCCTTTGCCATGCTCCTACCCCTGTCTGTTGAGGGTAAAGACTCTAATACATTTCCCATTTCTGCCAGTTTACCACTAGATAATGTTCGTCCACCAGGCAACAAACCAAAAGACCCCTGAAAAGCCGATAGTATCAACTGCATTTCCTGTCCTGGAGGAAGAGTAGTTGATAACGAAATCAATAATACAAAGAATGTTAAAAGAAGAGAATTCATGTCACCGTAGGTTAACATCCAATCGGGAGTACCTTCATCCTTCTTTTCTCTTTTTTTTCTCTCAGCCATTATATCACCTGTTTATTCTGTTTGCTTTAATTTATCTCTCTGACCAGGAGGTAAGAAAGCAAGCAATTTTTGTTCAACTATTCTTGGATTATCACCTGTTTGTATGGATAATATTCCTTCAAGGATTATTTCAAGAGACAACATTTCATCGGCATCTCTGTCTGTAAGCTTATCTTTTATCGGCACGAAAATAAGATTTGCCATTATAGCACCATAAAACGTAGTGATTAAAGCAGCAGCCATACCAACACCGATACTTGCTGTATCTCCCATGGACTGTAACATACCAACAAGTCCATAAAGAGTACCGATCATTCCCCAGGCAGGAGCAAGCTTGCCCCATGCATCGAATATTTTAATACCCACGCTATGCCTCGCCTGTATCTGGTTCATCTCATTGTAAAGTATATTTTTAATAACATCAGGATCGGTCCCGTCAACTACAAGCTGCAAACCGGCTTTAAAAAACTGATGATCCAGAGTTTCTATGTCATCTTCCAGAGACAACAATCCTTCCCTTCTTGATTTCTCAGAGAATGCAACAAGTTTTGGTATTATCTCTTCGATTCTTAATTTTTGTTTAAAAGCAGCAATTTTAAAATAAGTAAATATTTTTCTCAACTTATCCATAGGAGTCGTTACCATCAATCCACAAAAAGAACCACCGATTGTGATAATAATAGAAATGATATCAAAATAAGCCGCTACGTTAAAACCACCTATTAGAATAGCAACAACAACCAACGTCAATCCTATTGGTATACCCAATATAAGACCAATATCCATAAAAATTACTCCTGATTAAAATGTCCTAAATTTTTTCTATAATCATAGATTAATTTCAATATTTCATTTATTTTTTCTTTTACAATATACTGTATTTGAGAATCCATAGTGATAACGGTATCAGGTCTTTCTTCAATTCTTTCAATCAAATGAGGATTGATAAAAAATTCCTGCCCATTCATTCTCGTAAGCTTAATCATAATATAATCCTATCAAAATTATCGGAAAATATTATAAAACCTGTTAATAATTTTTACTTTCTTGTGAAGGATAATATCTTCTAATTACTTTACAACAATTTTTTAAATATGTAAATTCCCTATATATTTTAAAAACAAGTTTAAAATATTTCAGCATTTTCAATTCTGATGTTGATTTTTTTATTTTATAGTTTATAATCTATTTACCTTATTAGGAAAATATATGGCAAAAGTTAATAATAATTTAATCAGCTTGCCCAGAGGCGGCTATATCATAGACACTGATGAAGGCTATATACAGTTTGGTTCGCCGCCAGAAACAATAAAAGACTCCATGTTTTTAAAAAAAGGAGTACCTCAGGTTTTCATTCTGCCCGTTGAATTTTTTAATTGGATCAAGGGTATCAGCGTGGCAGAAGTTGAATTCCCTATTTACTATAACTTTTTCATTAAAAACCGTAAGACCCTTATAATCTGCGAAGAATCACAGGTTAAAAAATTCAATGATGTACTTACTGAAGCTATATTTGGACCTAAAAATTTAAATCTTGATGATGATTTTAATCCAAACTATCATGGGATGAATACCATTGATCTTAAAAATGAAATTAATTATTTTAGAAAAAATTTAGAAATTTTTGATCTTGTGGAATTCGGATTTTTCCAGAATAATCAATATGATTATAAAGGAATTATAATTACGCATGAAGAAAATGGAAATTTCACAGTAACTCAAAAGGATAAAAGCATAATAACAATTCCCGGTAAAATTGAATACATACCAAAATATGATATAGCCGGCAAATTACAATCTCCTCATTATCCTCCTCTTTTTGGCATCACATGTCTTGGCTCAAGTCATGGCTTTGATCCTGAAGAAAATACTTCAGGATTTATTTTATGGATAAATCATAAGGGAATAATGATAGACCCTCCCGTAAACTCAACAGAATGGCTTAAAGATTCCAATGTAAATCCAAAATTTATAGACAGCATTATACTAACGCACTGTCATGCTGATCATGACGCAGGGACATTTCAAAAAATACTTGAGGAAGGCAAGGTAACTGTTTATACTACTAAAACTATAATGGACAGTTTTTTAAAAAAATATGCAGCTCTAACAAATGTTTCTACAGAGTATCTTAGCAAGCTTTTTACTTTTAAACCAGTAAAAATAAAATCATCCGTCATAATTCATGGAGCCGGTTTCAATTTCTTTTATACCCTTCATTCTATACCAACAATAGGTTTTAAGATGGAATTTCAGGGAAAATCCTTTACTTATTCTTCCGATCATAACAATGACCCAAACCTACATAAAAGTCTTTTTGAATCAGGTTTGATAAGCAAGGCAAGGTATGAAGAGCTTACCAATTTTTGCTGGGATGCCGATATAATATATCATGAGTCAGGATATGCTCCCCTACACACTCCGATAAGTATATTGCAGGCATTGCCAGATGATATAAAAAAAAAGACAATCGTTTATCATATAAGTAAAAAAGATTTTCCTAAAGATCCGATTTTAAAACTTGCCAAATTTGGTATAGAATACTCAACATATTTAAATGTAAAATCGCCTGATTTTGAAAAAACTTACGAAATTCTTGGACTCTTAAATTATCTTGATTTCTTCGAAGATATGCCTACAAGCAAGGCAATGGAATTCATAAATATTGTTAATGAAAAAAAATTTAAAAAAAATGAAACAATTATAAAAAAAGGTGAAATCGGCGATAAATTTTATATAATATCTTATGGAAACATCAAGGTTGTAGATAGCAATCTTGAAACAAAAAAAATATACGGAGCATGCGATTATTTCGGAGAACGTGCTTTAGTAACAGGAGAAAAAAGAGCGGCGGATATAAAAGCAGAAACCGATGTAGTGGTTTACACAATAGATAAAGACAAATTTTTATACTTTATCTCAGGCACAGAATTTGAAAAAACATTATTGAAACTTTCTAAAACCAGAGATAATGAAAGCTGGAATGTTTTATCTACCAGCAAGATATTCGGCATATTGACGAGTACTCAAAAAACCATTCTTGAATCAATGATGCAAAAAATCGAAAGAAACGAGATCGGTATAATTATAAAAGAGGGCGAATTAATAAATAGCATATACATAATAAGAGATGGCAAGGTGCTTGTCACAAAAAATGATAAGGAAATTTCAATATTACAAAGAGGGGATTTTATAGGATCTATGGTCAAAGTCCATCAAAATAATCCTATCTCATATACTTTTTCAAATCAAAATCCTGTATCTTTATATGAAATCAAAAAGGAAGATATTTTAAAATTCTTAGATAAAAATCCAGGACTAATAATGAAACTAACCCAAGATTTTTAAAATAATATTTATATAAAGTAAATTTTTAAACAGGAGGTTATTTATGAGCATTCAGGATTATGCAAAACCGATTTCTTTAAAAGCTAAAAAAGATATCGGTATATTATTGATTCACGGTTTTTCCGGCTGTACTGTAAGCTTAAAATATCTGGCAGAAAAATTAAATAAAGCCGGTTTTGTAATCGAAGCTCCTTGCCTTGCTGGACACGGCACAAACTGGGAGGATTTGGGTAAAGTCAGTTACACAGACTGGTTTATTGATGTTGAAAATGCGCTCAATGCACTAAAAAAACAAGCTAAAACAGTTTATGTGGCAGGCTTGTCAATGGGAGGTCTTTTAGCATTATATCTTGCACAAAAATATCCTGATATAAAAGGAATCATCCTGATAAATCATGCCATCTTTTTTGTTGATAAAAAAATTCATCTTGTCCCATTCCTCAAAAATATAATCAAACAGTCAAAAGGTGTCGGCAATGACATTAAAGATAAAAAGCAAGATGAAAAACCATATCCTATTATTCCAACAGCAGGAGTAATGGAGTTATTAAAACTTGTAAAATTAGTAAAATCTATTCACCATAAAATAAAACAGCCGACATTGATATTTAAATCCGTAGAGGATCATGTTGTCTCATTTAAAAGTGCCGAATACACCTATGATAATATATATTCTCTTGATAAAGAAATAATATGGTTAAAGAATTCTTACCATGTTGCAACAATGGATTATGATAAAGACCTTATTGTTCAAAGGATTATTGAGTTTATAACAAGATTGTCAAATGACAATAAAGGATATCCGGCTGCAAAACAACAGAAAATATCATCCAACCCCTCAAAGAAAAAATCTGTAAAAAATACTCAACCCAAAAATTCAAAAGCAGTGAAAAAAATAAAATCAGCTTCAAAATCAAAAAATAAAACAAAAACGATTAAAAACTTAAAAAAGCCCTCTAAAAAGAAAAAATAAAATTTAATAAGTCGGTAGTGTCAAAAATTTTATGAAAAAATTATGAAAACACTGCCAGTGTTCTTTG
>CAZHHK010000008.1:0-44129 GCA_964531405.1 uncultured Spirochaetales bacterium
GATGCTAATTTAAACAGGATATGTGAGGGGTTGAGAATAATTGAAGATTTTTTAAGATTTGAAATCAACAATAATTTTATAAAATCTTTTGTCGAAAGATTAAAGACTATTAGGCATTTTATAAGAGAAAAAATCTCAGTTGATCCTTTATTAATCAAATACAGGGATTCTATAAAAGATTCAGGCAGAAAGTATCATAAAATTGAATCTAACAGATCAAATGCTAATGATCTTATTAAAGCAAATTTTTATAGAATAGAAGAAGGATTAAGAGTACTTGAAGAATTATTTAAAATTGAAAACAAAGCCTTTATATCCGATATAAAAAATTTCAGATTTGAAATATACAATATGGAAAAAATAATTCTTGATTATCTTTCATTCAATGTTGAAAAAATTAAAAATATTGTTTCAATTGACATAACGGATGTAATCTTTTCAGATTTACAAAAAATTATAAAAAAAATAAAACCCACAGCAGTTGAATTATTTTCGGCTTCTTTAAATAATAATATTTTTTTTAGCATATCAAAAAAAATTAAAAATATTTGTGATAAGAATAATATAATTTTACTTATTAATAATAGGATTGATCTTGCAGCAGCTTTAGAATGCAGCTACGCAACGGTTGATTCTTCAAATTTTGATCCAAAATTAATTAAAGATAAATTTAAGTTGTTTTTGGGTTATCATGCTAAAAATGAAATAGAATTAAATTATGCATATAATAAAAACATTGACTTTATTATTATTAATGAAGATTCAAAGATCAATAATATTTTATTAAATAAATATAAAGATAAAATCAAGATTGCAAAAGAGGTTTCCGAAAAATTTAATAATTTGAATTTTAAATTATATAAATTATTAGTTACTACTCAGCCAGTAACATAAAATGCCTTTATCGAGCACCGAGTGCTGATTTTAAAAACGTGTGCTGTTAACAAAATTAAGTGCTCGGAAATAATATCTAGCTGAGTAGTTACAATTATTATAATATTTAAAGGAATCACGATTTGAAATTGAGATTAATTGTCTTAATATTATTAATACTATTAGTATCATTTATAATTTATGCAGAATATGTAGAAACAGGCATTGCTTCATGGTATGGGCCGGATTTTCATGGAAAAAAAACTGCAAATGGAGAAATTTTTAATACAAATGATTTCACTGCGGCTCACAAAACTCTTCCTTTTGGAACGATTGTCAAAATAACCTCACTGGAAAACAATAAAACAACAATTGTCAGAATAAACGACAGAGGTCCATTTGTTACAAACAGAATAATAGATCTTTCAAATGCGGCAGCAACTCAGCTTGATATGACTAAAAAAGGCATAATGAATGTCAAAATTGAGGTACTGGAAAAAGGCAAAAATGAATATCATAAATTCAATAAAAGTAAATATATGATCCAGGTGGCTTCATTTTCAGAGGAAGACAAAGCGAAAAATTTTATAAATAAATTTAATAATAACATACTAAATATGAAAATATCCGAGGTAAAATTACAAAAAAAATATTACAGAATAATAATCGATAATCTAAATTATTACCAACTGCAGGAAATGCGAGTAATACTTCATAACAACGGCATAACTAATTATCTAATAAAACGCAAAGCTATATGATAAAATCCTTTAAAGAATACAAATCTTTCTTAAAAAAGCATCTCAACAAAGACCGATATAATCATAGCATATCTACAGCAAAATTTATGAAAAAATATGCTGAATGCTACAATATAGACAAAGGCAAAGCCTATATTGCAGGACTGCTTCATGATCTAGCAAAAGAATTTTCAAGTGCAGAAATATTAAAGCTATCAACAAAATTCAAAAAAAGAAAAATATGTAATATCGAGTATTTTGATTTTAAAAAAAAACACGCATTCCTTCTTCATGGAGCTGCAGCCGCTGAAATCATGTATACTGAATTAAAAATAAAAGATCCAGAAATTCTTCAAGCCGTTGTACATCATACACTGGGAGGCAAGAATTTATCTATATTAAGCAAATTTACTTTCATGGCTGATTATTGTGAACCTTTAAGAGACTACAAATTATCCAAAGATATTTATAATATGCTTGTTAAAGAGAAGGACTTTAATAAAGCTTATTTTTATACTTATGTTTACTTGATTGAGAGAATCCTTAAAAAGGAAAATTATATTTGTCTTGAATCAATCGATGGATATAATGATGCACTCATGTATTATAAAAAATAATGTTTGTATGATTCTTATTTTATAGAAATTTTACCGACCAGATTTAAGAATTCATTTCTTGTCCTGCTATCAGATTTAAACATACCTCTTAAAGCACTCGTAACAGCATAACTATTCTGCTTTTGTACCCCTCTCATCATCATACAAAGATGCCTTGCTTCAATTACCACACCAACACCCATTGGTGCTAATACATCATCAATGCTTTCCGCTATGGATGAAGTAAGCCTTTCCTGTATTTGCAATCTTCTTGAAAAATGATCTACAATTCTTGCGATTTTACTCAATCCGATGATTTTTTTATTAGGTATATATGCAATATGACATTTTCCAAAAAAAGGCAAGAGATGATGTTCGCATAAAGAGTAAAACTCAATATCTTTAACGATTATCATTTCATTGTTTTCACTTGTAAAAATAGCACCATTTAAAAAATCTTCGACTTTTTGTTTATATCCACTGGTCAAAAATTTTAGGGCTTTCTCTACTCTTTTTGGTGTTGATTTAAGCCCCTCTCTCTCAGGATCTTCACCAAGACTCTTTAGTAATTCTTTAATTATCTTTTCCAATATTTATATCCTTAAAATATAATCAATACCAAAAAAATACTGCAAGATCAAACCAATCAATCTTGCAGTATTTTTAATAAAAAATATAATAATTTTATATTTTAAATTAAGCAGTAACTTTTTCTCTGGTTCGAAGGCATCTTGTACAGATTTTTACTTTTTTTCTTACATTTTTATCAATAATAAATTTGGAATGCAAATTTACTTTAAAGGTTCTTTTTGATCTAACTCCAACTTTTGAACCAGTACCGCCCTTTTTTTTTGCAAGACCTTTTCTAGGAACATTTTGACCTACTTGAGTACCTCTGCCACAGATATCACATGTTCTACCCATCTATATTTCCTCCACATAAATAACATATTTTGACAAATGATGAAGCAGTAATATATAAATATTTTCATTAATTGTCAAGATTACATTGACTTTTTTTAGTTTTTATTGCATTAAAACATTTTATGCTTAACAGTATATCATTTATTAACCGAACATTCAATCAAAAGTATAATTGTAAGGTTTAATTATTGTTTGTTTTTATTTTTGCTTGAGTGCTCGGCTTTTTAAGGATAAAAAAACAAAGTATGGATAAAGAAAAAATTAAAATCGCATTGTATGATATAGATTATACAATAATTTCATGCAATAGCCTTAAACTATTCACCTTTTATCTTATAAAAAAAAAGCCAATCAGGATATTTTTGCTAATATTTTTATCTTTCTTAATTGTTTTATGGTTTTTAAGATTTATATCAACAAAAACCATAAAAACAATATACCTTCATCTGCTTAAAGGCTATAACACCGAAGAAATCTCAAACCTATCAAAAGAATTTGTAAATAACATATTACTAAAATATATAAAACCTCAAGCCGTAGAAAGCATAAATAACTATAAAAAAAAAGGATATAAAATAATTTTTGCAACAGCATCATTTGAAATTTACATGAAATATCTTGCCGAATATTTTAATGCTGATTATATTTTTGGTACTAAAATAGCCTTCAATAATACTAAAATGACACTTGAAATAGAGGGAAAAAATTGCAGGGACAATGAAAAAATCGAACGAATTCTATCAATCATTCCTGAAAATCAAATCGATAAATCAAATTCCGTTTCATTCTCAGATAATCTATCAGATCTACCTTTTTTAAAATTAACAGCGACTTTTCATCTTCTTTCAATGAAAAAATGGAAATTTTTAAAAATTATTAAATCTTAAAATTTACTCGTATAAGACATCAATAATCTGATATACCAATCGCATAGAGGTATTGTCTCAAGAGCTTTAAGTAATCCTATATCTTGATTTACCTTTTCACTTTCATGCCATTTGTAAACATCAAGAATTGTTGGAAATACAACATTGATAAAATTTAAAAATAATTCATCTCTCTTCTTTGCATTATATCTATCAGACAGATCATCATATAATGATGAGAATAGATTGATATATATTCTTTTAAGACTAGCCCATTCTACGCCAGACACAAACCAATCCCTTATAATCCATTTTTCAAATAGATCATCTCTTACGTTCAATGACAATTTATCATTCTCTATATTTTTAACACCTTTTTTTCGAGTTGCCATAGTATATGTCTTTATATTACCTCCTGACTAAAATGATAACAAAATTAGTTGTTGTAATCAAGAAATTACTGGAAATTTAAATTTTTAAAAATTTTTAATGCTGTTTCTTTATCATTATGCTCAATCTGTCCATCATTTAAAATCTGGACTTTTTCATGCCCCATGCCAGCCAAGATTATAACATCATCTTTTTCAGCAATTTTTAATGCATGCTCTATAGCCTTTTTACGGTCAAAGATTATTGTATAATCCTTATCTTTAATTTTCTTTTCATTTATAAAACCTTTTTCAACAGCACAAGCTATACTTTGAGGATTTTCATTATAAGTATCATCATTTGTTAAAACTATATAATCGCTCAATCTTGCAGCAATCTCTCCCATAATAGGTCTTTTCTCCTTATCTCTCTCTCCCGTGCAACCAAACAAAACAATTAAGTGTTTATCGGTAAGTTTCCTGCCTTCGAGTAAAATGTTTTCCAGTGATTGCGGAGTATGGGCATAATCAACTATAACTTTAAAAGGATTATCTATTATAATTTCAAATCTGCCTGAAACTCCTGCAAAATTATCAAGTCTTCTTTGAATATCTTCCGCTTTAACGCCAAACTTTAATGCAGTGACCACGGCTAACGCTAAATTACTGATATTAAAATCACCTCTCACCCCCGATCTAAACTCAAACGGCTTACCTTTATAAATCATTTTAATCAATATTCCTTTATCAGTTGAATCACCCCTGTCAATAATGTAATCGGCAGACTTTTTTCTACCAACTTTTATGACTTCAACGGAATCTTCAATAACTTTTACGACATCATCGCCTTTAGGATCATCGACATTTATTACTACAAATTTATCTTTCTTTGCAGATTTGTTAATATCCTTAAAGAAATCAAGTTTTGCATTAAAATAATTTTCCATAGTACCGTAAAGATCGAGATGATCCCGTGAAAATGAAGTAAATATACCGATATCCCATTGTATGCCATAAATTCTATTTAAAGTTACCGCATGGCTACTTACCTCAACAACCGAAACCAAATCACCGAGGTCAAACGATTTTTTCAACAAACGCTCAAGTTCGTTGGCTTCCATGGTAGTTCTCACAGAATCCGAAATCTCATTTCCTACCACATTATTAACCGTTGTAAAAAGACTTGTCTTAAAATGATCCTTAATAATATGATGAAGCAATGTGCTGACTGTAGTTTTACCTTTTGTACCAGTAATACCTATCATTTTAAGTTTTAAAAAAGGATAATCAAAAATATGGTTACTTAAAATCCCCAGAGTTTTCCTCGAGTCTGGCACTTTAATGATCGTTGATGATTTTAAATTATCCAAATCAATACATTTTTCATCCTGTATTACAAAATCCCTGCATCCGTTATTATATGCATCAATAATATATTTATGACCGTCGGTGTTAAATCCTTTTATTGCAACAAAAATCTTATTTTTATCAGCAAATCTGGAATTTAATACAATATCACTTATATTATTTTTTGAATCATTTTTTATTATTGAAAAATCAAAATTTAATCCCTCGAATATCTCGCTAAAAAGCATTTCAGTATCCTTGAATTTTCGATTCTTTTACTTTTATAGGGCATTAAGCTTATTATACACCTATAAATTCTTTAACTTGTTCCAATTTATTGTAATGGATAACATTGAAACCTAAATCTTTGGCTCCATTAATATTTACCTCAAGATCATCAATAAAAAGACACTCTTCCGGCTTTAATCCCAAATCTTTAGCACAGCGCAGATAAATTTCTTTTTCCGGTTTAATCAGCTTAAGATCACATGAAAATGTAAGAACATCGAACATTTTAAATAGATCATAATTTTTATTCAAATATTTAAGACAACTATAAATCATATTGGACAAAACGGCTGTTTTTACTTTAGTTTTTTCTTTTATATTTTTTATATAATCAATCATTACAAAGTCAATATTGGACCAGCTTTTAATATCGATTTCAGACAATTGTTTAGCAATTTTATCATCTGGATTTAACTTATTGTCTAACATAATTTTATTCCAATAGACAATATCATCTATAACCCCCCTGTCCAGTTCGTGTCTGAATTTTAAATATGATTTAATCAATGAATCAGATGATATTTTTAAAATATCTGCCATTTTATTAATATCATCAATGGATTGTTTTTTGCATAATACTCCACCATAATCAAAAATTATGGCTTTAATTTTATTGTTCATAAATTATTCCTTAAACTCTGTGCCTCGATACCATCCAATGCTATAAATGATAAACGATAGTTATGATTAAGCCTTAAGTTAACAGCATTGCCGTGTCTTATGAGAAGCTCATTAAACAGTCCCGACAATATATTAAACCATTATTTAATAACATAATTATCAGAGTTTTATAGATATAATTCTAATTTTTACAAAAACAATAAAATTAATGATTTTCTTCCTGATTTCAGGAATACTATTCCCTTGACTTTATATATTTAATGCTCTAGGATAAAGGCTCAAAGGAGCTTGTTAAAGATACAAAATTGTGATATTACAATCCTGTTTTTTTATCTAATAACCAGCTATTAACCAAATATGCTGCCATTAAGCAACCAAGACAAAGAAAAAAACAATAAGTTAAAATCTTATTCTAATCTTTTGGAATTATCTTCAATAGGACTAAATTTAGTAGTCTCAATATTCATCGGGTTGTTTATTGGGTTATTTTTTGACAAAATATTTAAAACAAAGCCCTTATTAACTATTGTTTTTTTATTGATGGGAATCATAGCAGGTTTTGTCAATATCTTTAGAATAGCAAACTCCTTCAGGAAAAAATAATATGTTTTTAAAAGGATTAATTTTCGGTTTAATAATTTCAATAATAAATCTTTTTGTCTTATACTATACCTTTAATAAACTCAAAAATAATTTCAAAAAAAATTTTCTGTTTATTGCTTTATATTCATTAAAATTTCTTATTTTCACTATAATTGTTTTTATATTCCTAAAATTACATTTGGGCAATCCTTTGGGATTGATCTCAGGTATAACTTTGGTTTTTTTAATTTTTTATGTTTTTTGGATAATCAAGTATGTCAAAACTTCCAGAAGCAATTAATTATCATCTAGGTGATTATACAGTATTATTGATGAGTTTTATTGTTCTTGGTATAATTACAATATTATCTCTTCTTGCAACACTAAATTTAAAACTCGTACCTGTTGGAATTCAAAATATTTTTGAAGCGATTTTCGACTTTATTTTCAACCTTGTGGATAGCATTATAGGTAAGGAAGGAAAAAGCTTTTATCCACTGTTCATCGGATTATTTTTATATATTTTTTTCAGCAACCTTTTAGGCTTAATACCGGGTTTTATATCGCCAACGGCAAACATTAATACAACATTAGCTCTTGCATTAATTGTTTTTTTTAGTACGCATTTCATTGGTATTAAAAAAAATGGATTGTTTAAATATCTTAAAAGTCTGGCTGGGCATGGTCCCCTATGGCTTATGCCTTTTATGCTTGTTATAGAATTAATCAGTCATATTACAAGACCGATTTCATTATCTTTCAGACTTTTTGGTAACATGATGGCAAAAGAAATACTCCTTGTTGTTCTTTCATCATTAGTAATTTTATTTTTTTCATCAGGAAGTTTTTTTCAAAAATCACTGACAATGATACCAGTGATTATGCTTCCCTTAATTTATCTACTTGGAACCCTGGTTGTTTTCATACAAGCTTTTGTGTTTACCGTTTTATCTATATTTTATATTAAAGGAGCATTAATAATTCATCATTAATTGATCAAAATTATAAATTAAATATTTTTATGGAGAATAATTTATTATGAAAAAATTTCTTACAATCTTATTAACTTTAATATTTTTTACAAGTTTTATTTATGCAGAGAATACAGAAGAAAATATTAAAGAGAAAAACACAACAACCATCAGACAAAACTCTGAGAATAAAGATAATTCTGTGTGGTTTTTTACCCTTGTTTGCGCGGGATGCGTTGTAGGACTGGGTCTTGCTGCTTTTGGCTGCGGTCTGGGAATGGGGTCTGCAATAAACGGATCTGTGGAAGGAATCTCCCGACAGCCTGAGGCACATGATAAAATACAAACACTATTATTAATCGGTCTTGCATTTATAGAATCATTAATTATCTATGTACTGGTAATATCACTGATTCTATTGTTTGCAAACCCCTTTGTCGGTAAATTTTAAGTTTTATGATAGAAATTAATTTTCAAATTCTAATTATTCAAGCATTTTCATTTATCATAGCAACTTTTATCCTGTGGAAAATCGCATGGAAGCCTTTGACAAAATTCATGGAAGAAAGAAAAAATTTGATAGAAGAAGACATAAACAAAGCAAAACAAAGCAGGGAGAGTGCCAGCAAATTCGAACAGGAATATAAAATCCGTTTAACACAGATCGATGAAGAGGCAAAAAGCATTCTTCAAAAAGCCGTTATAGAAGGTAAAAAAAATAAAGAAGATATAATTAAAGAAGCGCAGGAAGAAGCAAAAAAAATTATTGAAAAAGCAAAAGGTGAAATTGATAAGGAAAAACTGCAGATAAAGAATGAACTGCAAAAAGAAGTTGTCGGACTATCAATACTTATGGCAGAGAAAATATTAAAAGAAAGCGTCAACAAACAGATTCAACAAAAATTATTGAATGAATTTGCGGACAGGTTAAAAAAATGAGCGATGATTTTACATTCTCCATGGCATCGGCTATTTTTAAATCTTCAAAAAAAGACGGTCTGGAAGGGCTATTAAATTTTTTAAATGAATTGAATAAAATAAATAATATTTTCAATGATAATAAAGAATTACTGGTTTTCTTCAATCATCCTGTAATAGACCATAACGAAAAGATAAAGCTTGTAAAAAAATTAACTGACAATAAATTGCTTTTAAGATTCCTTAAAATTCTTATAAGATTCAAAAGGATAAATTCTTTATCAAATATAGTCTATTACCTATCTACTCTGGTCAAGATTGAAACTAAATCAATTGATGCCGAGCTCAAACTGCCTTACCAGATAGATGAAGATACAAAACAAAAACTAAAGAGTGCGATTGAAAAATATACTGGAAAGAACATAAATCTGAATGTATTCATTGATGAAAATATAATCGGCGGTATTTATCTTAAAATCGGAAACACGGTAATTGATTATACATTAAACAGACAATTACAGCAATTTAAAGAGAGGTTAATTTAAAAGTGAAAACTGATGAAATATTAAGCGTGATTAAAAATCAACTGGAAAATTACCAGTCTAAGCTTCAAATTGATGAGGTTGGTTATGTAATCCAAACAGGTGACGGCATAGCTAAAGTATACGGCCTTGAAAAAGCTATGCTTGGGGAGCTTGTAGAATTTAAAAATGGGATTTATGGGCTTGTATTCAATCTTGAAAAAGAAGCAGTCGGAATAGTTATTTTAAATAATGATATAGAAATCAAAGAAGGCGACGAAGTTAAACGTACACGAAAAGTCTTCGAAGTCCCTGTAGGCAAAGAACTACTTGGAAGAGTAATAAATCCTCTAGGACAGCCAATAGACGGCAAAGAATCAATACAGACCACAAAACACAGACCGATTGAAGTAGTAGCACCAGGGGTTATAGACAGACAGCCTGTTAAAGTACCTTTACAAACAGGTATAAAAGCAATTGATGCAATGATTCCTATAGGAAGGGGACAGAGAGAATTAATCATAGGTGATAGACAAACCGGAAAGACCGCTTTAGCAATAGATACAATAATAAATCAAAAAAATGAAAATGTAATCTGCATTTATGTTGCAATCGGACAGAAGCAGTCAAAAGTGGCAAGGATAGTTGAAAAACTCCAAAAGCACAATGCAATGGATTATACAATAATCGTATCAGCAACATCTAATGATACCGCTCCATTACAGTATATTGCACCATACTCAGGATGTTCGATGGCTGAAGAATTCATGTATCAAGGTAAAGATGTTCTTATAGTTTATGACGACCTCTCAAAACACGCCATTAGCTACAGACAATTGTCGCTTCTATTAAGAAGACCTCCGGGCAGGGAAGCATATCCGGGAGATGTTTTTTATCTCCACTCGAGACTTCTTGAAAGAGCAGTAAAATTAAGTGAAAAACTTGGAGCTGGATCAATTACAGCTCTGCCTATTATAGAGACCCAGGCGGGAGATTTTTCTGCATATATACCAACAAACGTCGTATCAATAACGGACGGTCAGATATATCTTGAAACAAACCTTTTTTACAGCGGGATAAGACCGGCTGTTAATGTCGGATTATCGGTATCAAGAGTCGGTGGATCTGCACAAAAGAAAAATATGAGGCAGATTGCAGGTAAATTAAGGCTTGATCTCGCTCAATATAGAGAGCTTTTAAATTTTTCCCAGTTTGGTGCAGAGCTTGACGCATCAAGCCAGAAACAATTATTAAGAGGAGAAAAATTATCCGAAGTCTTAAAACAGGATGAAGGAGTCCCTCTGCCTCTAGAAAAACAGCTTGTTATATTATATGCAGCTGTAAACGGTTTTTTAAATGACATGCCCACAGAAAAAATAAAATCTTTTGAAAGTTTTTTACTTAAAAAAATGGATGAGTTAAGTCCTCATCTGGGAGAAGCTTTAAAATCAAAAGATCTTGATGATAATCTAACAAAAGAGTTAAATGATTTTATAAAAAATTCTAAGAAGGCTTTTAAATGAGTAACTTACAGGAAATTAAAAGAAGAATAAATACAATCGGCAACATAGAACATGTAACGGATGCAATACAAAAAATTGCCGCTGCAAGGCTTTTTAAAGCAAAAAATCGAGCATTAAATTTAAGAAATTTTGTTAATGCACAGGCAGATCTATTGAATAATTTTTCAAATTTCAGGAACCATAAATTCATAAAAAATAATGACTCTCAGGAAACTTTGATTATAGTAATAACACCCGACAAAGGGTTATGCGGAGGATTCAGCAACAATATCATAAATAAAACACTCGAATTTATTAAAGACAAAGATAAAGATAAAATCACTTTCATAATAGCCGGTAAAAAAGGAGTTAATTTTTTTGATAAAAGGAATTTCAATGTTATCTTACGAAGAATAAATATTCCGATATTCTGTGACATGAAAGAAATATACGAAATCGGCAATATACTAATGGATTTATATAAAGAAAAAGCAATAAAAGAAGCCTTTATTATATACACTGAGTTTGCATCCATGGCAAATCATACACCGATAATAAAAAAGCTTTTACCTCTGGAAATAAATACTCAATCAAAAAACGATCCAAACATATATGAACCTGACCCAGAAATAATTTTGGATGTTTTAATACCAAGATATGTAAAAACATTAATTTGGTTAGGATTTTTAGAATCAATAGCCAGCGAGCAGGCAGCAAGAATGATAATGATGGAAAGATCAACCAAGAATGCCAAGGATATGATAGATGATCTGGTAGCTTTGAGGAATAAAAGCAGACAGTCAATGATAACAAAAGAGCTTTCAGAAATCGTAAGTACAACTGAAGCTTTAAATAAATAGAGGATATTAATAATGATAACAGGAAAAATCGTACAGGTAATTGGTCCAGTAGTGGATGTCCAATTTAATCTTGAAAATATACCTAAAATTTATCATGCATTAAAAGTCAATAATATAACCCTGGAAATTATGGGGCATCTTGGGGATGGAGTGGTAAGATCAGTAGCCCTCTCCCCAACCGAAGGTCTGGTAAGAGGCATGGAAGTCGAATATACCGGCGATTATATTAAAGTACCAGTTGGTAATGAAACTCTCGGAAGACTTATCAATGTCCTCGGTGAACCTATTGATAATAAGGGACCGCTTGTAACAAAAGAGACAAGCCCAATACATAAAGATCCCCCAAAATTCATAGATCAGGAAATCGAAACAAAAATTTTTGAAACCGGTATAAAAGCAATAGATCTGCTCTGTCCCTTTCCAAAAGGAGGCAAGGTCGGATTATTCGGAGGTGCTGGTGTAGGAAAAACCGTTGTTGTTATGGAATTAATCCGAAATATTGCTACAGTCCATGGTGGTATTTCGGTTTTTGGCGGGATCGGCGAGAGAACCAGAGAAGGTAACGAGCTTTATCTTGATATGACTGGCTCAGGAGTAATCGATAAAACCGTACTGGTTTACGGACAGATGAATGAACCTCCTGGAGCAAGATTAAGAGTAGGATTAACAAGTGTTACTATTGCAGAATATTTCAGGGACGTTGCTAAGCAGGATGTTCTTTTATTTCTCGATAATATTTTTAGATTTGTATTGGCAGGCAGCGAGGTCTCTACATTACTGGGAAGAATGCCTTCTGTTGTAGGATATCAGCCGACTCTCGCAACAGAGATGGGATCTTTACAGGAGAGGATCACTTCAAATAAGAATGGCTCAATAACATCTATTCAGGCTATTTATGTGCCGGCTGACGATTTAACCGATCCGGGTGTTACCACGGTATTTACCCACTTGGATGCTTCGGTTGTATTATCAAGAGCTATTGTCGAGCTTGGTATTTATCCAGCTGTAGACCCTTTAGAATCAAATTCTTCCATATTACAACCTGCTATTGTAGGAGAAGACCACTATCAAGTTGCTCGCGGCGTACAAAAAATCCTTCAAAGATACAAGGAACTACAGGATATAATTGCAATACTCGGCGTTGATGAATTATCCGATGATGACAAACTGATAGTATCCAGAGCCAGAAAAATCCAGAGATACCTCTCACAGCCATTTTATGTCGCTGAGGGATTCACCGGACGTAAAGGAAGATATGTCGCATTAAAGGATACAATCGCCGGCTTTAAGGAAATAATCGAAGGCAGACATGACAATTTACCTGAATCAGCCTTTTACATGTGTGGCACTATAGACGAGGTACTGGCAAATTACAAAGAGGCAAAATAATGATTTTAGAGATTATATCACCAGAAAAAATAGTTTCAATGAACAATATCGAATATATAGTACTGCCTTCTATAGAAGGTGATATTGGAATATTAAAAGGGCATGCACCTGTAATATTGATTGTAAAAAAAGGAAAATTAAAGTTTGTAAAAGATTCCAAACCGATGAATATAATATTATTAAACAATGGTTTTGCACATGTAACACCGGACAAGACAAGGGTAATTCTGGAAGAATTTTAAAATATATGTTTATTGTTATTAAAAAATAAATTATATTTTACTCCGAATAGAATAATCGGAGTACTAATTTATTAAAAATGAATTATTATATTAATATCTAGGATAAAATGATGAGTAAAAAAAAGATTATTAATCTATCAAAATTGGTAATATTTTTCTTAATAAGTTCAAATAACATTATTAGCCCACAGTCTATAGATTATTCCAGGATATATACTAGTTTCTTTAATCATATTTCTCTCATCATTTTAGGTATCGGCATTATCCTTTTTTTAGCAAAATTAATAGAAATGCTGTTAAAAAAAATAAAAATTCCAGCAATGATAGGAGAATTTTTAATTGGCATAATTATAAGCCCCTATCTTTTAGGCGGTATTGGATTTACAGGTTTTAAAAAAGGACTATTCCCGTATTTTGAAAACGGAATAGGTATATCTTATGAATTATTCGGATTGTCAATAATTTCCGCTATCGTTGTTTTTTTTATAATAGGACTTCAAACAGATCTGTCGGTTTTTAATAAATTCAGCCCTCAGGGGATCAAGATAAGCATAATATCATTTATTCTTACATTTATCGGATCGTTATATGTTTCAAGTATCATATTTAATACTACCATGTATGATTCTAAATGTATTATCCTTTCATTGATTTTCTCTGCAGGTTCAATAGGCATAGCTTCCCGAATTCTTAATAGAAAATCAAAAGCTTCTCCTTATGAAAAACTGACGATGTTTTCATCAATATTAATGGATAATACTATTACATTAATTTTATCAACTTTTATTATTAGCTTTTTATATATTCAAGCCAAAAATGCAAATGATTTTTTAACAATCAATAAATTATCCACTACCTATGTTGAGCTTGTAGCAATATGGATAGCGTTACTTGCATTCAGCATTTTTTTTGCAATATTAATACCTAAAATATTGAAATTTAATAAAAATTTATTTTCATTTTCTCTTCTTATCCTTGCAGTAATATTTATAGTATCAGGATTCGGTACGATATTCGGTATACCACATATAATTTTTGCATATATTATCGGGTTAGTAATCGCCAAAACAAATTTAAACTTCATTATCAGAGAAAATATCAGGTTTCTTTATAAATTTTTTTCACCGATATTTTTTGTTACCATGGGTATGATGATAGATATAAAATCGATTTTACTAAATCCTTATATACTTAAAACTGGTATCATGTTTGCTGTAATTTTGATATTCATAAGAATCATCTTTAATTTAATTCCTTCTCTTTTTATGAAATTTAATCTTACCGGAGCTTTAAGAATATCTTTGGCAAACATACCAAGATTTGAAGTATCACTTATAATTGCGACTATCGCATATTATCTAGGATTCTTAAATAAAGACTTTTTTGATATCACAATTATCTGTATCATCATGTCATCTCTAATTGCTTCACCTCTATTGTATCTTTCAACTATGATTGGCAAAGCCGGCATATCCGAAAAATCTAAATGTAAAGATACAAAGGAGATTAAATTTGATTTTTCATCTCCAGAATTAACTAATCTCATTATGTACCGTCTAATTAATAATCTTAAAAGCCATGGTTTTTTGGTAAATCTTATTGAAACAGAGACAAAATATTTTCAAATTGTTAATGATCAACTGTTTTTTTGCATACAAAATTATGATACTTCTCTTATACTTGAGACATCAGAAAAAAATTACAGCATAGTAAAATCCGTTATAGATGAAGTAATAATCGATGTAAATACTAATATAGAACTACTATTAAAAGAAAAGGATGAACATCCTAAAACAGTACTAAAACCACATAAAGAACACTCGGTAAACAAATTCAATATAAGTATTGAAAATATTCTCGATGAAAAAGATATAATAATTAATTTAAAAGCAAACAATAAAACTGAAATTCTTGAAGAAATGATTGATATGCTTTACTCTAACGGCAGAATAAAAGACAAACATGCTGTGCTGGAAGATGTTATGGAAAGGGAAAAAACCATGAGTACCGGTATGCAACAGGGCATAGCCATACCTCATTGTAAATCAAAGGAAATTGATGAAATTATAATGGCTGTAGGGTTAAAAAAAGAAGGGGTAAATTTTGATTCTATTGATGGGAAGCCTACTAAAATTTTTATATTGCTTCTTACTCCCGAAGGAATTTCAGGTCCTCATATCAGAGTATTAATGCTTGTAAGTTCGATTTTAAGCAAAGAATCAGAAAGGGAGAGATTACTATCTCTAACTACTCCAAAAGAAATCTATGATTTCTTTGTATATAACAAATTCATTGAGGATAAATAGCGATTATAAAATATATTTTGACAGATCAGTATTCTCAACAATATCTTTAAGAGCTTCCTGTACGAAGTTTTCATCAATTGATATTTCTTTGGTCTCCATATCTGGAGCATTAAAACTTATATCCTCAAAAAGCTTTTCCATTATTGTATGAAGCCTTCTTGCACCTATATTTTCCATTTCATTGTTAACGACAAAAGCATACTCAGCAATCTTTGCGATTGCATCATCTTTAAAGAATATTTCCAATCCTTCTGTTTTTAAAAGTTCTTTATACTGCAATGTCAATGCATTTTTAGGCTTGGTTAATATTTCATAAAAATCTTCTTTAGTAAGACTGTTTAATTCAACCCTTATTGGAAATCTCCCTTGAAGTTCAGGAATCAAATCTGTAGGTTTACTCATATGGAAAGCACCAGCTGCAATAAATAAAATATGATCGGTATTTATAGGACCATATTTTGTATTAACCTGAGAACCTTCAATAATCGGTAAAAGATCCCTCTGGACACCTTCTCTTGACACTTCGGCGCCGCTGGAGCTTTTTGATTTTGTTACTATTTTATCCAGCTCATCGATGAATACAATACCCTCTTTCTCCGCTCTTTCCTTTGCCATTTCAACAACTTTATCATTATCAAGGAGTTTATCTATCTCCTGATCAAGGATAATCCTCTTTGCTTCTCTAACAGTCGTTTTTTTTCTCTTTGGTTTGCCTCCTCCGAACATATTTCCTAGATCGGTAAGATTTATACCCATCCCTTCAAAACCAGCACCAGAAAACATCTCTATCATAGGTGAAGTAGTTGAGGTAACGGTTATCTCTATCATCCTGTCATCAAGCTTCCCCTGAGTTAGTAATTCCCTGAATTTTTCCCTTGTACTTGTATTTTCAGTTTGTATTATATTAACCGTTTCATTTATAGTTTCATTCTGTTTTTTTGCTTCAAAGGGATTCTTACCAAATTTTGGAGATTTAAATTCCGGTAAAAGAGCATCAAGAATTATTTCAATAGTCCTTGCTTCAGCTTCTTTCATTACAGAATCCCTGAGTTCGCTCTTTATGAGATTAACCGAAACATTCATTAAATCTCTTATTATACTCTCAACATCCCTTCCCACATAACCTACTTCTGTATATTTTGTAGCTTCAACCTTGATAAAAGGCGCTCTGCAAAGCTTAGCAAGACGCCTTGCGATTTCAGTCTTACCAACTCCCGTAGGTCCGATCATGATTATATTTTTAGGCGCTATTTCATCCCTCATGTCTTCTTGAATCATCTTTCGTCTTATTCTGTTTCGCAATGCTATAGCTACTGCTTTTTTTGCCTGTTTCTGACCAATTATATATTTGTCAAGCTCTTCGACAATCTGACGCGGAGTTAAATCATTTGTATCTTTTAACTGATTCATTTTATTTCCTCTAATGTTATAGAATGATTTGTATATATACAAATATCTGCCGCAATGCTTAATGATTTTTTTGCAATCTCACTGGCAGAAAAATTTGAACCTTCAAGATACGCTCTAGCGGCGGATAATGCATAATTACCACCGCTACCAATTGCAGCAATACCAAAATCCGGCTCAATCACATCGCCACTCCCGGAAATTATCAATGTATTTTCTTTGTCTGCAACAATAAGCATAGCCTCAAGTCTTCTTAAAATTTTGTCAGTGCGCCATTCTTTTGCTAATTCTACAGAAGCTCTTACAATATTGCCTCTGTATTCTTTAACCTTAGCTTCAAATTTATCAAACAAATTAAATGCATCGGCTGTACTTCCGGCAAATCCGATTAATATTTTATCATCATAAATTTTTCTTATTTTTTTTGCTTCGCTTTTCATAATAGTATTACCAAGTGTCACCTGACCATCCGCAGCCATTGCGACTTCACCGTTTTTTCTTACGGCAATTACTGTTGTTGATCTTACCTTATTTCGTTTACCCATAATTTTAAACCTGCTATTTTTATTAGATCGAAATTCGAATTAAAATTTATATCATTTAAACCACAAAATACAGATTTTATTTTTTAATAAAATACTTAACTCGCTTAGAATGCCCTGTATCCCTCATGGCTAAATTTATTTATTTCACTCGAAATTCATCCTTATTATTAAACAAAATCAATCAATCTTTTCCATATATATTTTATACTAATATATTATAAACTATCATTAAATCTTTGATTTTTCAAGATATTAGTTAGTATTTTAATCATTCTTTACCATGAGGATGATATTTATAATGAATATCTTTTAACTCATCAATATTGAGATGTGTATAAATTTGAGTAGTTGCAAGACTTGCATGCCCGAGCAAAGTCTGCACCATCCTGATATCCGCTCCGTTTCTGATAAGACATGTTGCAAATGAATGTCTCAATGAATGAGGAGAAATACTTTTTGCAAACGCAATTTGAGTTATCCTTTTATCCAGCAAAAATCTCACTCCTCTGTCTGATAATCTTCTTCCTCCGTTATTCAAAAACAATGCATCTTTATCTTTAGGCATAAATTTATCCCTGACTTTTAAATATTCATCAAGATAATCTTTGCATCTTCTGCCGTAAATTACTATTCTTTCCTTGTTGCCCTTACCTATGACATTTATTTCATTTTTTTTACCATTTAGATGGATAATGTCAAGTCTGATTAACTCACCGACTCTCAATCCTGTTGAAAATATAAGTTCAAACATAGCTCTGTCCCTATAATCTTCTTTACTAACACAGGGAAAACCAATTAAATCTTCAACCTCATTTTCAAATAAAAATTTTGGAAGATATTTCTTGTTTTTTAAAGAATCAACTTCCAGTATTCCTGCAGAATCATAAAAACCGAATCTTGTCTTGTATCTAATATATCCTTTTACGCTTGCAAGAATTCGATTTATAGTTGAATTTTTTAATTTTAATCTGGATAATTCTGCTAGGAATCCTCTAAACTCATGACGTTTTAAATTATCCAAAGAAAGATTTTCATTTTTTAGATAATCATGAAATTTCATTAAATCATTAAAATATGCTTTAATGCAATTGTCACTTACACCTTTTTGACTTTTTAAATAATTAATATAATTATCTATATCATTAATATTCATAGGCTTATAATAAAATTCTTGCTGAAAAAATCAGCCCTTTTTTATAAAAATTATAATCCAGCCCTATAAACATATTTTTTATAGAAAACTGTTTATTATTTTTACAAGTTTTAATAACATATAATCTATAGATAATTAATATAAACCCGGCCAATAAAAAAATTCCCCCGAATGAATATGATGCTATCGATATGATATTGATGTATAATTTATAAGTAGTATCAAATAATTCATAAGTACCCGCATACACACTTGCAGGCGTATACTCCGGAACAAATCTGTTTAAAAAATTAAATACCGATCCAGTAAACATGAATAATCCGCCGGTTATACTTAATGCAATACTTAATTTTTTTATTGAATCAAAATCAGTTTTGCCTGTATCAAATGATCTTTCTTCACTATAAGAATTATTAATAAGTAGCAATATAAATATAATAAACAAATATTTAATTTTAAAACTAATCATACTATTATAAATAAATATCAATTATAAAATAATTAATTTTCCTGAATCTGCTTATAACCGCATTCCGGATCAATACAAATTTTATATGTACCATGAATCTTGTCATTTTTTTCAACAAGATACTTCCCACATTTAGGACATTTAAATTCTGTTGGTTTATCCCATGAAATAAAATCACATTGCGGGTAATTAGAACATCCGTAAAATTCCCTACCCTTGCCTTTTTTCTTTTTTGGTATAACCTTACCATTGCATCCAGGTTTTGGACAGTCAGCCAACGGTATCGGTTTTGAATTCCTGCATTCAGGGAAACCCGAGCATGCGATGAAAAATCCATATCTTCCAAGTTTTTTTACCATAGGTTTGCCACATTTTTCGCATACTTCGTCTGTTGGTTCATCAAATGATTTTTTATGATCGGCAAGACTCTTTGTTACATTATCAACTTTATCCTTAAAAGGCAAATAAAAATCCTTAAGTAAATCATTACCGTCAAGTTCACCACCGGCTATCTTATCCAGATTATCCTCCATCCTGGCAGTGAAGTTAATATCAACTATATCGCTAAACTCATTAACCATGATTTTATTTACGAGTTTTCCTAAAACTGTAGGCTGAAGCTGTCGTGCTTTGCGTAAAACATAATACCTGTCCAATAACGTGCTGATAGTCGGAGCATAAGTAGATGGTCTACCAATGCCTTTTTCTTCAAGTATTTTTACTATTGAAGCATCGGTATATCTTGGAGGAGGCTGAGTAAAATGCTGCTCGGGAAGATATTCTTTTAATTCAAGTTTATCATTTTCAGCAAAATGTGGTAATTTAATAGATTTTTCTTTTTCTGTTGATTTTAGTTTATCCAGACAAACATTAAAACCAGGGTTAATAGTTTTAGTTTTTGAAACTTTAAAAGTAACATTATCATTATCTATAAGTATCGTTTGTGTCGAATACTCGGCATTAATCATCTGAGAAGAGACAAATCTTTCCCAGATAATCGAATACAATTTATACTGATCGTTATCCAGATATTTCTTTACTTCCTCTGGAGTTCTTTTAACCGATGTCGGTCTTATGGCTTCATGTGCGTCTTGTGCTCCAGAAGCTTTTGAATAAAATCTAGCTTCTGCCGGCAGAGTATCAGGATAATTATCATTAATAAATTCTCTGACTTCTTGCAATGCCTGATTTGAAATCCTAGTAGAGTCTGTCCTCATATAGGTAATCAAACCGGTCCTCTCCGATCCCAGATTAATACCTTCATACAATTGCTGTGCAATACGCATTGTTTTCTTTGAAGTAAAACCAAACCTGTTTGCAGCAGCCTGCTGTAATTTTGATGTTATATAAGGTGGATAAGGATTTACCGATTTAATAGTTTCTTTAATTGATGTTACAACAAAATTATCTTTATTCAATCCTTCGGTTAAATCATCAACTTCTTTTTTATTTTTTAACTCCGGGTTTTTACCGTTTATTTTAAATAATTCCGCTTTAAATTCTTTTTTTTCTTTACTAAATATTGCGCTTAACGTCCAGTATTCAACTGGAATGAATTTATCTATTTCCTCTTCTCTCTCGCAAATAATCCTCAACGCAACAGACTGCACTCTACCAGCTGACAGCCCCCTTTTTACCTTATCCCACAATATTGGGGAAATATTATAACCGACAAGCCGATCCAAAATTCTTCTTGTACGCTGTGCATTAACTAAATCTGATACGATTGCTCTTGGTTTCTCTACAGCTTCAACAATTGCCGATTTTGTTATTTCGTTAAAAACTATTCGTTTGATATCAAGTTCAGGATTATTTTTCCTTAAGGCATCACCAACTAAATATGCAATTGCTTCACCTTCTCTATCATTATCACTTGCTAACAATACTAATTTTGAGTTATTAGCAAGCTTTTTCAATTCATTTAATATTTTACCCTTGCCTCTTACAGTTATATACTCCGGCTCAAAATTATTTTCAATATTCACTCCCAGCCTTGATTTGGGCAGATCTATTATATGCCCCATCGAAGAGGTAACCTTATAATTTTTCCCAAGATATTTCATGATTGTCTGAGCCTTACTGGGAGACTCTACTATAACAAGTATGTATTCTTTTTTATTTTGTTTTTTATGCTTTGCCATCAATTAATTCCATATTATTTAGCTAAATTATTCAATATCAAAGCTACCGACAATTCAAAGGCAAGGCCTAAGATAATTATTAAAATACCGATAAACAAATTTTTAATTATATTAATGTTTTTTTTCTTTTCCATTATTTTTCTCCTCTTCTTTTTTAGCCAAAACTGTAAGCATTTCTATACACTTTTTTTCTGCTTCTTCATAAGTATTGTATATTTCAATATATGTCCCAAATATCCAGCCCCTCTCACCTTCATAATCAACATAATACCAATAGTCATTTTCAGTATTAAATGTAGATAATTTATCATCCTTTTTAATTATCTGCATCATAGAACCTATATTTATGTAATTTATAACATCAGAATTAACTGATGGCTCTTGTCTTAATTTAGAATTTGATTTTACAACAAATGCCCATTGATTTAAATTTGCAATATCTCTGGTTTCAGGAAGATCTATAGTCCATTGATTATCTTTCTTACAGACAATTAAAAGAAATAATAATATTATTATAATTGTAATTCGCTTAATATTCATACCCTATATAATAATTATGCCGCAAAGGCTAAATTGATAATTTTAACAATTTTCAGTATAACCAATGCGGCTTATAATTACAAAATAATTAATCCTATTTATTTAAAAATATTAAAAAAACTCTTCTTACCCATAAATTTTGCTGCACTTCCAAGCTCTTCCTCAATCCTTATCAACTGATTATATTTTGCTATACGATCAGATCTTGACATTGATCCTGTTTTAATCTGACCTACATTCAATGCAACTGATAAATCGGCAATCGTTGAGTCCTCAGTTTCACCTGATCTGTGAGAAACAACGCTTGTCCAGCCGGCTCTTGTAGCCATATTAATTGCTTCGATAGTTTCTGTGATGGTTCCTATCTGATTCAATTTGATCAAAATTGAATTTGAACAACCTTTTTTAATACCTTCTACAAGTCTTTCTGTATTGGTAACATAAAAATCATCACCTACAAGCTGTATTTTATTTCCTAATTCTTTTGTAAGTTTCTTCCATCCTTCCCAGTCCGACTGATCGAGTCCGTCTTCGATCGAAATAATAGGATACTTGTTAACCCAAGATTTATAATATTCAATCATTTCATCGGATGAGAATATCTTGCCTGGATTTGATTTCCAGAATTTATAACCTTTCTTTTCGCCTTCTTCAAATAGTTCACTTGAAGCAACATCCAGAGCGATCATGAAATCATTATCGATACCAGTTTTAAATCCAGCTTTTTCAATAGCTTCAAGGATAACTTCAATAGCTTCCTCATTTGTAAGATCAGGAGCAAAGCCACCTTCATCACCTACTGCTGTATTTTTTTTCTTTGCTTTTAATATAGATTTTAAGGAATGAAATACTTCAGCTACATATCTTATTGATTCTTTTACAGATGTCGCCCCTACTGGCATTACCATAAATTCCTGAAAATCAACAAGATTATCTGCATGCTTACCACCATTTAATATATTTGCCATAGGAAGCGGCAATATATTGGCAAGAGGACCACCAAGATATGCATAAAGCGGAAGACCGCATGATTCTGCAGCTGCTTTAGCAACCGCCATGCTCACCCCTAATATTGCATTTGCTCCCAGCTTACTCTTGTTATTGGTACCATCCATCTCGATCATTGTCCTATCAATAAGTACCTGACTCCTTGCATCATAACCGACTTCTATACCTAAAAGCTTTGGTGCGATTATTTCATTTACATTCTTAACTGCTTTTAAAACACCTTTTCCAAGATATCTCTTTTTATCTCCATCTCTTAATTCGACAGCTTCAAATTCGCCAGTACTTGCGCCAGAAGGCACTGCGGCTCTTCCAAAAGAGCCATCTTCCAATAAAACATCTACTTCAATAGTAGGATTACCTCTGCTATCGAGGATTTCTCTAGCTTTTATATTTGCAATAAAACTCATAGAATTCTCCTTATTTTTTTGTAAAGAATGAAATTTTTCACAAACAAAACAACTTTTTATGAAAAATTATCAAAATCCTTATTTTGCTAAAATATATATATAATATTAAATATTTGTCAAGGAATTATTCATTAATAAAATAAATATATAATATAAAATTTATCGAAATTTATAAATTTTCATTTACTTTTTTTAAAGATATTATAAAATTTAATATATCGTTATTTTAATATTAGAGAAAAAGATATTAATTAAAGTATTATTTTTAATTTAAATGGAAAGTTGGCTATATTAAAACAAGGAGAAACTTTATGAATCAATGTAATGATGATAATGATGATTTCATAATCGGTTTCAGACCAAGCGCATACTATAATACAAACAATTTGATTAAAAGAATCATCAATCAAGGATCTAAACTTTCAGCTGATCAAATCATGGCTGTTTTAAATGATCTAAAATCTACAGTAAAATCTATACTAATTGAAGGAGGCATTGTTTGCATCGATGATTTAATTACATTCTCACCAAGTTTATCATTGTTACCCAATAATAAAAATGAAAAAATCGGATTAAAAATAAAAGCCACAATCCCATTTTCTCTTACAGAAGCCGTTGCCATGGAATTTAAACCAAAAGAATCAAAAAATGAAAGTAGTACTAATTAATTACTTCTTGTTGAGATGATATAAATAGCTCCATAAAAAAATCTAATGAATACGTGATCTCTTATTTTTTTTCTAGATCTAAATGAGTTTTTAGAATGTCATAAACTCTACTAAAAACTTAAAATATTTTTTTTGGTAATATAACCTTTTTACAGAAATTAAGTGCATAATCATCTGTCATGCCTGATATATAATCAGTAATTATAGAATTTATATCATCGCCATTTCTTAAATAATAATCCTTATAACTCTCAAGGTAATTGGCAAAATCCTTATACGGCTCAATGCTCTGTCCCCTGTATTTATCAAAATCATATTCAAACTTTTGAAAAATATCGTATAATTCATTAAAAATAATATTAATAACTTTTGATACATAATGAGAATAATCATTCAATATTTTTGAGCCATAGATCACCCTGTAATTAAAATCTTTTATTATTTTCATCATTTTATGGCATTCATCTGATATCCCTATCATCCCTGTTGAATTAGAATAATCAATAGCATCATTAATCAATCTATCTATGATAAGGCTGTTAACCGAATCCTGCAAATCGTCAAAATCAACTTTTAAAATATCCAAGACTTCTTTTGAAATATTCGATTTGTTTATGATATTAAGCCTCATTGCATCCTCTATATCCCTTCCGAGATAAGATATTTTATCAGAAAGTCTCACCACACAGCCTTCATAAGTAGCAGGAATGATAGACAGATTATTAATATCATCAAGATTTTTTACATTAAAATCCGGCTTTATATATTGCTCGAATTTCTCACCACAATGGGAAACTATGCCATCTTTAACGGCATAGCAGAGATTTAAACCTTCACCTTTATTGGCAATATATTCAACAAGTCTATATGAATTTATTTCATGAATGAAATTTTTGCCTGTTTTTTTCAAAATTTCAGTTAAAATTGATTCTCCAACATGCCCGAAAGGCGGATGCCCAATATCATGACCAAGCGCAATCGCTTGCGCCATCTCTATATCAAGACCAAGTCCCTTGCAAATTGTAGTCGCAACACTTGTAACATGAAGCACATGTTCGATCCTTGTGCATATATGATCGTTTGCCGGAGCAAAAAACACTTGAGTCTTTCTTTTAAGCCTTCTAAATGGCAAAGAATGAATTATTGCAGTCTGATCCCTGTAATAATCTCCTCTTATATCCGTTTCTTTAAATCTCGTACGTTTTTTTAATACTTCATCAGGTAATTCATTGATAAATTTATACATATTTAACCTTATTTAAATTATTTATAATCTTTTATTTTTACAAAAAAAGATGTATAATTATAATGATTATCTAAAAAATGTTTTTAACATTTTACTAATTTTATTATTATTTTTATACGAAAATTTATTAAAAATATAATATTCTTCTAAAAAATGAGGTAAAAAAATGATTATAAATAATTTAGTTAAAAAATCTTCTATATTTATAGTTTTGATGGTATTAAATTTTACACTATTAAATGCCGAATCAACCCTTCTAACTACAGAAGTTGCTGCACCTTCGGATTTAAAAGGAAGCATATTCTTCCCATTGTTCACTGGTGCTAAATGGACATGGAGTGTAAAAGGAATTGAAGGGGTAGACACGGTTACATGGACAATCGATAAGGCATATATTTTAAGCGACAAAACCAATAATTTAACGAATATTTTAGGTTTTAAAGTAGTCTGCAAGGAATTAAGCGAAGAATGGTATGCATTTGAATACGACGGTTATATTTGTTTTATAAAGAACGAAGATAATCCTGCAGTTGAAAGGATACTCCCTTTAAATCCAAAACTTGAAGATCAATGGACAAATGCCGACTTTAGCTTTAATATAGCCGCTGTAGAAGACAATATGGTGAAAGTAGAATTTATCAATGATGATGCAAGCAAATATGGTTATTACATGTTTGTTAAAGACATAGGACCTTATGAAAAATTTGATTATGAAATATCGGCCGATGTAAACAAAGATATTAAAATGACGGTAACGGATAATGTGGACTATAAAACTTTAAAATATGAAAACCTGGCTTCAAATACCACCAATAAAGAAGAAAGCGTAAACACTCAAAATAACAAAAATACTCAACCTGACGATGCAAATAAAAATCAAACCATTGATAATACAGATAAATCTTCTTCTTCATCCTCGTCTTCTTCCGAAAATACTAATAAAAAAACAGAAAAAGATAATACAAATAAGACCATAAGTGAAACCAAACCTCAAATAACAGAAATCCCTGATGCCGATTACATCAAAAAACTCGATCCGTCAAAAATTTACATTCAGATTGGTGCATTCAACATGTTGTTTAATGCAAAAGACCTTCTCAATACGGCAAAATCCAAAGGTTATTCTGCTAAAGCTTTTAAAGATACGGACGGCTACTATAAAATACTCATAATTGTAGACAAAGGGAAGGAAAAAGACTTACTTAAAAAAGTAAAAGACTCTTTTGTCAAAGATGCATATATAAAACCGGTTAAATCCGAAAAATAAATACAATCAATCATATGTTTTTTGTGAATCCCGTAAAAAAACGGGATTCACGGATGATAAATTAATTAAAAATCAATCACAGGTTTAGGATAGACCATATTAGTTGCCATTGACCATACTGTTGCACGGCAATTAGTGATATTATAAACTTTTATTGAGTCGAGTCCATGTGCAGCAATTATTGGTTTTAAAAATTCTCTTCCTGGAGTATTTGCTATCTTTTCTTTAAAAGCCATATCTTTAATCTCTTCAACCTTACCGCTCACCCTGATCTGAATAAACTTTTCAGTATCAAAAAAACTAGCCTCAACATTAGGATTGTTTTCCAACTGTTTATAAAGGGTTTTAAACGAACCAGTATGAAAGATAATTCCGTTTTCATCGGCGGAATACATAAGCATCCCTCTGGTATGGGGCATTCCCTTTTCATCAACTGTTGCTAACTGCATTGATGGATATTTCCTTATTGTTTCAATAATTTCAAATTTATTCACGGCAAAACTCCTTATTATTAGTTGGTATGCATACTAACATATAAGACTCTGCCAGTCAATAAATTATTATATTTTAATCATTAAATACAATCTTTTCCAAAAAACTTTTTATTATTTCAATATTTTTATCATTACCTGCAATACTTTTATAAAAAGCACTGACCTTTTTATCAATTGCATTAAGCTTTTTTGCCATCTCGATACCTTTAGCAGTTAAAGCTACCATACTTTTACGGGAATCAGTTGAATCTTTCTGTACTTTTACAATTCCTGATCTTTCCAATTTTTTAATCATTGAATTAATATTTGTTTTTTCAAGATGAAGCACCGAGGCTACTTCGACCTGTGCTGAAGGACCTATAATATTTAAAATATAAATTACCCCACCCTGAGGTGCTGTTATACCTAACGGCGCGCATTCTTTTTGATAATGACGTACTATAACACGTGCCGCCTTAGTAACAAGATTACTTAAAGATAAATTCAATTTCATGGTTAATTATCCCCTAAATTCTAAATATATTATTTATTCCACCCTCAAAATTAAACGAATCAATTATATCATAATATTTTTGAGCTTAATATAATTATTCTTTCACCCGGTATGAAGAGCAATCCGATTTTCTGTCTAAAAATCCATAATCAAATTGATTATATTCACCCTTAATAATTTCTGAAAATCTGTTTATTATTTCCGCAAAATTTGTTATAAATACCATCATAATAATGAAATTTTACAAGGATTTAAAATGCCTTTGATGATTTACAACAGTTTTATAAGAGATAAAGAAGAGTTTATACCAATAAATCCCCCTTACGTAGGAATGTATGTCTGCGGTCCGACTGTTTACGGCAACCCGCATCTGGGGCATGCAAGAACATATATTTCATTTGATGTAATATACAGATACCTGTTATTCAAAGGATATAAAGTAAGATATGTGCAAAATATTACAGATGTCGGTCATCTTGTGGGCGACAGGGAAGAAGGTGAAGACAAGATACAAAAGCAGGCAAAAATAGAAAAAATGGAGCCCGTCGAAATCGCTTATAAATATGAAGTAAGTTACTTTGAGGCAATGGATAGATTGAATATATTAAGACCAAGTATAAGCTGCAGGGCTACAGGACATATAATTGATATGATCGAGCATATTAAAAAGCTGATTGAAAAAGGTTTTGCATATGTTACCAACGAAAATAATGTTTATTTTGATGTAAAAAAATTCAAAGATTATGGTAAATTGTCAGGTAGAAGACTAGAAGATGCCAAAGAAGGTGAAAGAATAGAAATTGCCGGAGACAAAAAAAACAAGGAAGATTTTGCACTATGGAAAAAGGCTGACGAGAATCATCTAATGCAGTGGGATTCTCCATGGGGCAAGGGATACCCCGGCTGGCATATAGAATGCTCTGTTATGAGCACAAAGTACATAGGTGATACACTTGATATTCATGGCGGAGGACTAGATAATATCTTTCCCCATCATGAATGCGAGATAGCCCAGGCAGAAGCATATACTGGAAAGCCTTTTACAAGATTTTTCATTCATAATAATATGCTGACTGTTGACGGCACCAAAATGGGCAAATCTCTGGGCAATTTTATCATGTTAAACGATTTGTTTAAAAACACCGATCCTCTTGTATTGAGGTTTTATATATTGATGGGACATTACCGCAGCCCTCTTGATTTTACATTTGACGCACTTGAAGCAGCAAAGGCTGGATATGAAAGAATTAAGAAATCAGTTTTTGCGTTACAAAAATTTATTGAAAATCAAAAAATCTCAGACAATAAAATTTTTAATGATGTTGAAAAATTAAAGAATGAATTTTTGGAAAGTATGGATGATGATTTTAATACATCAAAAGCGATTGCCGTGTTGTATGAAATATTAAAATTATCAAATATTGAGCTATCAAAAAGCCAACCCGATATATCAAAATTAATCTCTATAAATAACCTTATAAAAGAAACAGCCTGCGATATTCTGGGATTTAAATTTGATAACATTAGAGGCAATGAAAATATCGAAGACAAATTGATCGAGTACATACTCAAGATTAGAAGCAATTACAGAGCAGAAAAAAATTTTAAAATGTCAGATGAGATAAGAGATGAATTATTAAAATTAAACATAACCATAAAAGACGGGAAAGATGGGACAACTTTTACAAGAGGATAAATAATGAGTAAAAAAAATATTATCTCTTTAATCGTATTACTGCTTTTTATTCCTTTAATCGATATAAATTCGCAGATTTATTATTCAAATCAGCTTTCTGTAAGATTGATAATAAGCTCAGGGGTAGATTATAATTTTCCAATAAAAACAGATTATGTGACACAGCAGGAGGGGATTTCAATAGATGTACCACTTAATTTTTGTTTTGATATACGGACTACTGAATGGGTTTCATTATACACAGGCATAGAGTTTTATTATGATCTTCATTCCTATTCACAAAGTATTGATGATGAAAATTATACATATTATATAAACTCATTGTTTATAAGATTCCCTTTAATGGCAAAATTTTATCCTATGTATGACAAGGACAGAGCATATAATAATTTTTATATTGCAATAGGCGGTTTACTGCATACATGGCCTGTAAATACCTATTATGTAACAGCAAAATCGGGTATTATTCACACAGGCAACTGCTACTCCCCCACGCACAGCGAAATGCCTCCCGGAACAATATATACTCCTGTTAATGTTGGAATGCGCTTTGCTATAGGCAATCATTTTTATGTATCAAACATCTCGTTAGTCGGTATTGAAATGTATCTTGATTACCTGTTTATACCAAGCATAAACGGATATTATTTTGGAGTAAACTACAATAGAGGTAACGGCATAATCATGGAATTCAGCGGGAGTATAGGTGTCTTATTATCCATAGGCATTGATCTAACTTCATCGGTATACTAAACGATTATACAAAAAAAATAAGCAAATGATAAAAATTAGTACAATAAAACCCATTATTATATAAACTGAAGTTAATCCAAAAAAATCCCCGACTATACCAAGAGCACCTGATATTAAAAGTGTACCAAGTAAATGAAAACCTATAAAAATATTATTATAAATAAGTTTATTTTTTTCATCAGAGAGATTTACAAAGGAAGCACTTAATGTTGGAAATAATATGGTATGCCCTGTACCATATAAAAGCCCGATTAAAATCAATTGCCATGCAGAATTGATAAATATTATAAGACATAGAGAAATAAACATCATAAAAAAAGAAAATATTATTAATAATTTTGAAGATATTCTGTCAAATATTTTAAACATTAAAAATCTTAAAGCCACGGCACCGATTGTAAAGGACATATAAAAATAAGATATATTGGGATTGGAAATTCTTATTTTACCAAATGCCGGCAGGAATGAAGAATAAACCCCAAATACTCCGCCAAATATAAATGACATTATTATTAATAAAAATATTCTATAATCTCTAGCAATATCAAACAGATTAAATTTGCATTCTTCTTCATTATAGCATTCCTTTTTTTCATTAATATTTAATACAAATAATAAAGCTGCTAACGAAAAGAAAGCCGAAATTATAAATATCATATTCATATTGCCTGTTTTATAAAAATAATCTCCTATTAAAGAGCCAACCGGATTTGACAAAATACCTCCGATGCCATAAATTGCGGCACCGCCTTTTCTTTTTGCCGGAGGTAGAATATCGTAAATCATACTAAATAAAAGAGTATAAGCAAAAGCGTAAGATACAGATGAGACTGTCTTTAAAATCATAAGAAGAATAAGATTTTTATAAAAACAGCTTAAGATAATCATAGAAACAATTGATAAAATAAAACCTGTAATTAAAAGCTGTTTTCTTTTATATTTTATAAGCAAATGATAAACAAATACTATTACTATTAATTCAAGTGCCTGAACATTCATAAATAAACCGATATATAGATTACTTGCATTAAGCATTTGTAAATGCACTGGCAGTATAAGCAAACAGGCACTGCTTGTAAAAAAACAAAAATTTGCAAAGAAAATTATTGTAAACTGAATGATAAAATTTTTATTATTTTGTTTCAATTGCATGAATTGTATATAATCTAATTTGCTAATATTGTAAATATTTTATTAAACCCGACTCTTGATAGAAGGGTATAAATCTTTATCTTAAAAAAATTTGGCCAAGCTTTTTTAATATTTCCCGTCTGCATAGCTTATCTTTTATAGAGTACGGCACAATCTGGAGCTGATCAACAAAAAGTTCTAGAGCAACCATGGTTTTCTGCTTATTTATTTCACTTTTATTCAACTTATCTGTTTTTGTTAATACATAAATAACCTCTATATCCTTAATTTTTTTTAGCCAATTTGAAAATATTTTATCTTCCTCATTAGGAGTTCGTCTTATATCGAGGAGGAAAAATACAACTTTAAGTTGTGCTCTGTATTGCAGGTATGATTCTATCAAAAATTGAATATTTTTTTTTATTTCATAAGATGCATCGGCATATCCATAGCCTGGCAAATCAACAAAATATATATTTTTATTTACAAGAAAAAAATTAATCATCCTCGTTCTACCAGGAGTTGAGGAAGTCTCAGCAATCTTTTTACTGCATAAATGATTGATTAAACTTGATTTACCGACATTGCTCCTGCCTATAAAGGCAATTTCCGGTAAATCAAAATCAGGTATTTTATTAACATCATTAAAGCTTTTATAATAATCTACATTCTTGATATCAAACATTTTAAAATTTTCCCAGATCTTCAGGCAACTTGTTATATTCTTCCAATGAATATTTTTTCTTTTTATTATAATATGATACTGCACTATCGATTAAAATTTCTTGCTTGTTTAACTGCGGATCATCTAAAACTAATTCAAGAAGATAATTTAAAATCTCGCCAATAATTGGTCCTTGTTTTAATCCAAGTCTCTTCATAATTATATCGCCATTTATATCAAGATCCTTAATCTTAAAAGCATTATCGATTTCCAATATTTTAGCAATCCGCTCTTTAAACTCTAAGAATATTTCAGGAATTCCCTGCTTCATGCCATTCCCTATTCTGTCCGCGTCTCTTAATTTAAACAGGTTATCCAAATTTTCGATACCTACATTTTTAATGAATCGCCTGACTGCTCCATCGGTCCATTCATTTGTATAGTAAAACATATGGTATCTGATTAAATGAGTCACTTCATTGATATCGGTTTTTTTAAATTTAAGCCTTTTTAAAATTTTTCCTGCAACTCTTGCACCTATTACTTCATGATTAAAAAATGAATTTTCATTTTCAAGATCATCCTTATTCTTTTGTGTCTGGGGCTTGGCAATATCATGAAACAATGCTGCAAATCTGATATTATAATTATTGTCTGGTGCTGCATCACATGAATAAAGGTTATGATAATATACATCATATTTATGAAATTTATTCTGAATAACACCATAACAATTTAACAATTCTGGCAGAATATGTCCCATTAAGCCCGTGATTCTCATATATTCAAAAGATATAGAAGGCTTTTTTGTAAGCATTATTTTAATAAGTTCATCCCTGATTCGCTCTTCAGATATTTTTAGTATATTACCTGCAAGCTCTTTAATACTGGCTAGAGTTGACTCTTCAATTGTAAAATTAAGCTGGCTGGCAAACCTGCATGCTCTTAACATTCTCAACGCATCCTCTTTAAACCGCTCTTGAGGATTGCCAATAGCTCTAATCAAGCGTTTCTTTAAATCTGCCTTACCATTAAAAAGATCAATTATCTGTTTTTTGTTTATATTATATGCGAAAGCATTTATTGTAAAATCCCTGCGCTTTAAATCCTCATCTATTGTCCTGACAAATTTAACCTCATCAGGATGTCTTGCATCACTGTATACACCATCCATCCTGAATGTGGTCACTTCAAATTCATATTCTTCAAAAAGCACCATTACGGTACCATGATCTATACCTACCGGCACTACGGATTTAAATAATTTCATAACTTCTTGAGGTGTTGCATCTGTTGCAAAATCAAAATCAGATTCTTTACCTATAAGCAGATAATCTCTTACGGCTCCACCTACAAGAAATAATTCAAATCCGTTTTTTTTAAATATTTTAGCAAATTTTATGACAGACTTAGGCAACAGCATGATTGCTTAATTAACATTTTTTTAACTAAAAGTCAAAAATTATAAGGATTAAATAAATTTTAATCCAATATTAATTATAATCTGATTTTTATTTTTTTAAAATTCTATTTTTTTCTAATTCGATTTACAAATTATTATAAAAATAATATTATAAAATACATTGATTATACTTAAAAATGTTCCATTGGACCATACCTCACCACTTTTTACAGGTAAAGGGGTAAAAAGAATTAAACTAAATATTTTTTTTATTGTAAAAAAAAATGAGAGAAACAAGGGAATAAATTGTAATGTAGTTTTACAAGGAGGCTGTTATCAACAGTATAATTATCGGCGGTGATAAAAATCAATATGATTATTTCAAAACTTTTTTCACAAATAACGGCATAGAGGTATCATTATTTAACGATATTTTCTACGAACCCGATGAAGACGAAGAGGGCGACTCTAAATCAAAATCTGACAAGAAACAGCAGACAAAAGATAAAAAGGAATTCAGCGCTGCTTTAATTTTTTCTAAAAATGATATTCATCTTGCTGAACATCACATTAAAGAAATAAATACCGCTTTTAAAAAATTACCTATTTTAGTGGTCACGGATAATCACAATTTTAGTTTTATCGATAATTTTTATAAACTCGATGTAACCGAGATCTGTTTTGATTTTAAACCTGAGATAATCCTCGCGGAGTTAAAAAAAATACATGAAAAAACGAATAAAAACAAGGATATTATCACTGATGAAAAAGAACTTATTAAAATGCATTATATTGTAAATTTTTTTGAAAATAAAAATTCATTCATAGTTGAATTTCGCGGATCCCTAATCAAAGAAAAAATAGCCCCTTTAAGATTGATGTTTGAGAATGAACTCAAAACAAAACTTCATAATATAAAAGGAATAATCTATATCTTAACAGAAATTCATGAAAGTACTCTGAACTTTCAAAATATATGGACTTTATTTAGAATGTGGAATGATCTGCGTTTTGACTACAAAAAAATCACATATTTAACAAATTCTGAATTCGCTATAAAACAGATAAACAATTATTTTTCAATCTATGGCGTAAAACATTTTGAGAATTTACTGGAAACAACCCGATACCTTTACCCCGAACTTGCAAAAAAAGATGAAGACACACTTTTTGATTTTGCAGGACAACTTTTACAGGCACCTAAAAAAGTATTCTCATAAAAAATATTCAAGCAAGTATATCTATATTACTGCCTATTGAAGCATCATAATTAGCTGGCACAGTATCATCAATCGGAGGAGTTGAAGGTGTTATAATAGTTTCCTGTGTCGGAGGCGGTATAATAGTATCAGAATAATTGCTGCTAATGTTATCAATAGTCATAATTAACCTCCTTTTATAGTAAATTTAATTCAAAAAGCAAATTTTGTAATATTTTTTTACAAAATTATTCATTATTTTAAGCCGATTAAGTCAGATAATTCATCCCTGGAAAATATTTTATAATTGCCCTCTTCTATTTTAAGATTATCTATACTTAGGTTACCTATACTTATCCTCTGTAACGATTTTATATTAATCTTAAAGTGTTTAAAAACCTCTCTTATTTCTCTCTTTTTACCCTCATGAAGTGAAATACACAATTTATTACTAGTAATTCTTGTTACCTCTACTGCCTTATATTTTATATTATCAATCAGAATACCTTTTTTAAAACTTTTTATTAAAATTTCAGGAATACTTTCAAGTGATTCTACACTATAAACTTTGATTATATTACCCGAAGGATGCATTACCTTATTAGCAAAATCTCCGTCGTTAGTGAGTATTAAAAGTCCCGATGAATTATAATCTAGTCTGCCTATTGAAAATAATCTTACATTATTTAATTTTACAAGATCATAAACAGAATGTCTTTTGAATTTATCATTATGCTCGCATATATATCCGGCTGGTTTATTTAAAACGATATAAACTTTATCAGCTATTATAAGCCTTTTACCATCAAATGTTACAATATCATCATTACTGACTTTAAATGATTTATCAACAATTACTTTTTCATTTACCTTCACTCTACCTTGCTCGATTATCTCCTGAGACTTTCTTCTTGATGCTATACCGCATTCGGCAAGGTATTTTTGCAATCTCATATATTATTCATCATTCAGAGAAAACTCTTCACTTTTTAGTTCATTGATTGTCGGCAGGTCATCTATACTCTTAAGATTAAAATGTTTTAAAAACTCGTTGGTTGTCCCGTATAACAACGGTTTCCCGACAGCATCCTTTCTTCCAGTAATTTGTATATAATTCATTTCTAAAAGTTTTCTTATAGATGCATCGCAGGATACTCCTCTTATCTCTTCAAGTTCATTTTTTGTTATAGGCTGTTTGTAAGCTATTATAGACAATACAGTGAGATTCATTTTAGACAACTTATTCTGAGGCTTAATCTTGTAAAATTCTTTAATCTCAGGATAAACATCCTTTTTAATTTGAAAAGTATAACCTTCGGCAACTTCAACAATCTGGAGCCCATGAATATCCTTTTTATATTCTTCAATCAAAACTTCCATAACTTCCTTGATTTTTGATTTTTGAATACCAGTAATTTTATTTAAGTAATCCAAAGTAATTACATCGCTTTCATAAAAAAGTATGGCTTCTATCAGCGCAGGATACTTATCCATTTCCAATGTGAATTCTCCAAAATTATATAAACGATGGATATTTATATAGCAAAAAGCCTCTGGCGTCAAGATTATTCTTGATGGAAAAAAACATTTAAAGATTTTAAAAATACAATTTTTCCTTTATAAATTCTTTATTTTTTGATAATTTTGGTATCAGGAGAATCTTTAATGAAAAATATTTTATTTTTTATTTTTATTCTTATAAACCTTGCGGTTTTCCCTCAAGCTAAATGGAATATCAAAGATTATGAAAAATACAATAATTCAAATTTCAGGAAAAACCCCCTTTTTAATAAAACTATTGATTTTAATAAAATTGATTATCCAAGATTAAATGCGGCAATTTTTTACGTGACCAATGAAATAAGGATAAATAACAATCTTAAATCCCTGGAATACAGTCCAGAACTAGAAATATCCTCATGGAATCATGCACGTTTAATGGTTAAAAATAATTTCTTCAGTCATTATAATACGATAGATAAAACACATTATTCACTCGAACAGCGAGGAATTCTTGCTGGTATAACAAATCCGCACCTTGCTGAAAACATTGCAGATTCATTTGGTATTCAATATGAAGCCGGTGTTAAAATTTATATTCTGGATAAACAAAAAGGATTATTCAGTTATGAATATAACGGAGAAGCAATCCCCAATCATACATATTTATCTTTTGCCGAAGCTCTACTAAAAATATGGATGAACTCCCCTCCTCATAAGGCTAATATACTATCGGATAAAGCCGTACAGCTAGGATGCGGCGCTTATTTTTATATAGATAAAAATTTTTATAATATAGCAAGATTTCGCGCAGTACAAAATTTTCAATGGTATAAAAAAATAATTCCTTCCAATGAACAAACTAAAGAATTAAAACCGGAATAATTAATTAAGAATTATTTAATAATGCTACAAAATAAGCATTGCATCACCATAACTAAAAAAACGGTATTTCTTTTGTACAGCATATCCATATATTTCCTTAACCTTGTCAACACCTATCATTGCAGAAACAAGAACAATAAGTGAAGATTTGGGTGTATGAAAATTAGTAATCAATCCTCCGGCTATTTTAAAATCATAAGGCGGATATATATATAAACTGCTTAAACCATAACCGGATTTTATTCTTTTATCTATAATTGCTGTTTCAAGTGTCCTCAATGAAGTAGTACCTACCGGGATAATTATTTTATTACTAGATATTGCTTTATTAATTTTCCTGGCATTGGCTTCATCGATTAAATATTCTTCATTGTGGATTTTATGATCCTCGATATTCTCTGCATAGATCGGCTTAAAGGTACCAAGTCCCACATGAAGCGAGACATATGCGTAATCTATTTTTTTATCCTCCAGCGATTTAAATATTTTATCATCAAAATGAAGACCAGCTGTAGGAGCTGCACTCGAGCCATAAATAGTGGAATAAATAGTCTGATAACGCTCCCTGTCTATTGATTTTTCCTCCTGCCTTTTTATATAAGGCGGCAGTGGTATCAATCCGTATTTATCAAAATAATCTACATTAAATATCTCGTTATCCGACTTAATAATCTTTATTCCATCGTCCAACGTTTTTTCAACATAAACCTTACTGTTGTCCGGTAAAATTACAAATGAGTCGTCATTGTATTTTTTTGCCTTATCCATCAAAGCTTCGATCGTATTCCCATCTATTATCTTTAAGACAAGCAATTCTCCTTTGCGATTATCGCTTTCTCTCCTGATTATGAGCCTTGCCGGCACGACACGTGAGTTATTAAAAACAAGAAAATTATTCTCATCAAGGAAATCAGAAATATTTTTTGTAAATGAATCGATTACTTCGTCTGTCTGTCTGTTATAGACAAGTAGCCTCGAATCAGAACGCTTTTCACTCGGATATTTTGCAATTAATTCGTCAGGAATATCAAAATCAAAAATTGATGTCTTCATCTAAAAGTTTCACCAGAGTCGTATTTGGATAATAAAATGCAATTATATCTTTATAGTTAAAACCTTTTTCAGCCATGCCCTGTGCGCCCCACTGACTTAATCCCACTCCATGTCCGTAACCTACACCATCAAACGTTATAGTCTTGCTATCATAATCAATATTAATCTTAAATTTTATACTCTTAAAAATTGAATTACCGATTTTACCTCTTATATCCTTTGCATAAAATACATTATCTTTTAATGTCATTCTCTCAACAAATTCATTATCATAATAAGTAAAATTATCTTTTGATAAAGCAATATAATACTCATCCATTTTATCTGTATAGTATTCATCAAACATTAAAAACAATTGTTTATCTATTCCATTAAAATATAAAAGACTTAAAATATCTTCCGTAGTAATTTTATCATGCATACTATCGGCTTCTTTATATTTATATCCAAAGAATCCGAGAAAATCATTTATACCAATTTTATATTCCCATTTACTACCTTTCATGTTTAAAGAATAAGGATCGTCCTTAGCCACAAGATATGGAAAATCCGAATGCTCACCAAAATAATCTCTACCACTTGTAAGCCTACCTCCGGAATTTGCATGAAAATACGCAAGTATCGGTTTGTCATTGTATACCACAATCTCACCTTTGGTCTCTTTAATAGCAGTTTCAATTTTTTTTATATATCGGGCATCAAGATTAACATTGTATCCTTTGTAAACCTGGTAATTTGTTGTATTATCTACGTCGTAATCTCTACGTTTTTCGTACTTATTCTTAAAAAGGCAAGCATATGTACGGGCTATTACAACTTGAGCCTTAAGCGCTTCTATATTAAAACTCAAAGGCATTTCGGATAACAGTACAGACATAAGGTAAGTTTCCGTAGGCACATAATTAATTATTCTTATTTCATTGTTATCAGGAATTATTTTTAAAACTCCAAAGTATTTTTTATCATTTATACTTATAAGTCTATTGTCATTAGAATAAATTTTTATAGGATAACTTAATTTTTCATTATTTATAAATATACCATGATCATCTTTTTTAATCACAAACTCTTTTGCATACTTACCAAAAGTCATCTTTTCACCGGTTGCGTCATTTTCAACAACGGTATATCTGTCAAGTTTAATTTTATAATCGGTTTTATCCAATAAAAGGACCACCCTGATTTGTGATGATTTATTTGTGAATTCCGAAATTTTTTCAAACATAGTCTTGCAAGAAAAATTACATAATAATATTATTATTAAAATAAATATCTTTTTCATTTTAGTCATTAAAAAAACTCTCCGTTATTAATCAAATAAAGATTTATCGTGTTTTCCATGATATTTTAATCCCAGATGGAGATATGCTTTTTTAGTAGCGATCCTCCCTCTTGGAGTCCTTTTTATAAATCCAAGCTGAATTAAAAACGGCTCATAGACTTCTTCAATGGTCTCAGGCTCCTCGCCTATCGATACTGCAATAGTCTTACATCCGACAGGACCTCCGTCGTAATGATCTATAAGAATATTCAATATATGCAGATCTATCTTATTTAACCCCATACTATCGATCTTCATTCTATCCAAAGAATTCTCTGCAATACTGTAATTTATAATACCTTTACCTTCTATCTGTGCAAAATCTCTAATGCGTTTTAAAATGTTATTTGCCACTCTTGGTGTACCTCTCGAACATCTTGACAGAAGATCTGCCGCATCATTCTCGATTTTTACCCCGAGTAATTCTGCTGATCTTGTAATAATCTGCTTTATTTCATTTTGAGAATAAAAATCAAGCTTACCACTAATCCCAAAGCGAGTAAGCAAAGGAGAGGATAAAAGACCGGTCCTGGTTGTAGCACCAATCAAAGTAAAAGGACATAATGAAATTTTTACTGACTTAGCAGAAGGTCCCTGACCTATCATGAGATCTAGGCTATAATCTTCCATTGCTGTGTAGAGCACTTCTTCAATAGTGCTTTTAAGCCTATGGATCTCATCAATAAAGAGTATATCTCCCTGTTCGATATCGGTGAGTATCGCCGCGAGGTCTCCCGTCTTATCAAGCATGGGAGCACTTGTTGATTTAAAATTTACGTTCATTTCACGTGCTATTATTGACGCAAGTGTAGTCTTGCCAAGTCCGGGAGGACCGGACAATATTATATGATCTAACGGTTCGTTTCTTTTTTTTGCTGCTTTTATATAAACTTTGAGGTTGTCGATAAAATGCTTTTGCCCTATAAATTCATCTAATAATTTAGGACGAAGCGATTTATCATAATCATTGTCCCTTCCATAATCGGAAGTCAGTATTTCATCGTTCATTTATTACCCTTAAAAGCCTTTATCAATTTTTTAAACTCCGTCTCAAAATCATAAGATAGAGGCTTTAAGTCTTTTAATTTATTTTTTATATCAGATTCTTTATAGCCAAGATTAATCATTGCAAGAATTAAATCATTCTCGACAGCAGTTTCTGGAGTCATGGTTTTATCTTTTTTAGCATCGACAATTATTCCTTTAAGATCAAATACTATCTGTTTTGCAATCTTCTGACCTATGCCAGGAATGCCGGTTAAGCTATCAACATCGCCTTCTTCAATGCTTTTATATAAAACATCAAGATCATAGAATGACAGAATTTTTACTGCCATTTTAGGACCTATACCTCCAACCTTTAAAAGATTTAAAAAAGCCTTTCTGGTATTCTCACTTATAAATCCATAAAGGGTCATAGAATCTTCTTTATGAAACAACTGAGTATAAAGAAGTATCTCGGTATCCTTTTTAGTGGATAATGAGGCTATATCATTTAAAGGACAAAATATTTCATAACCTATACCGTTATTGTCTATAACAACTGAGTTTGTTTTAATGCTTACAAGAATCCCCTTTATAAAATCAATCACTTTTTATTCTGCCTTTAATTTTTGATATAGTTTTAAATGTATTTAAATGCACTATAGCTAGAGCTATGCCATCTGCAACATCATCAAGTTTTATTTTTTCTTTAAGTCCGAGCATAGTAACAACAAATTCCTGTATTTGATTTTTAACGGCTCTTCCGTATCCTATTATAGCCTGCTTTAACTGCAGGGGAGTATATTCAAAAACTGGTATATTCCTCTGCTCTAAAGTTAAAAGTATCACCCCGCGTGCCTCTGATACCGTCAATGCAGTTTTGATATTTTTGGCAAAAAATAATTTCTCGACTGAAGCATGATCTACTCTGTATTTATCAAGTATCCCGTTTAACTCTTCATGTATGATTCTAAGCCTCTTTGAAATCGAAAGCTTAGATGAAGTTTTTATGAGCTTTTGATATTCCAAAGTCATTTTTTTATTATTACTACTGACTATACCTATGCCGACTCTTTCTATGCCAGGATCTATCCCTATTGTTACCATTTTTTAAGCTTTGTAATTATCCGGTATACTCAAATTAGAATAAACATTCTGCACATCATCTAGCTCTTCGAGTTTTTCTATCAATGCCATAATCTTTTCGACCTTATCAGCCGGCACTTCCTGATAAGTATTTGGCACCATTGTTAATTCTGCAGAAACATGCGGAATTTTTGCATCATTAAAAGCTTTTAAAACAGCCTCAAAATTTTCAGGTAAAGTTAATACAATAAGATTATTATCAGACCTCTGAATATCCTCAATGCCAGCATCAATGCCTATCTCCATTGCCTTATCTTCATTAATAACACTGGTTTCAAAAACAATTACACCCCTTTTATCAAACATAAAAGAAACACATCCATTGGCGCCGAGATTACCTCCATGTTTTGTCATTATTGATCGTACATCGGATGCTGTTCGGTTTTTATTGTCTGTCATTATGTCAAGGAGTATAGCAACGCCTTCAGGACCATAACCCTCGTAATTGAATTCTTCATAATTGACACCCTCTACATTACCAAGCCCCTTCTGAATCGCCCTCTCCATGGTATCCTTAGGCATATTGGCTTCTCTGGCTTTTAATATAGCCTGCCTTAATCTGGGATTACCTTCTGGATCTCCACCTCCAAGTCTAGCGGCTATGGTTAATTCCCTTATTATTTTAGTGAATATTTGAGCCCTTTTTTTATCAGCGGCTGCTTTTTTATGCTTAATTGTTGACCATTTATTATGACCAGACATATTAATTAACTCCTTGATAATAAGAATAGCTATTTACAATAAAATGATTTAGGTAATATATCAAAATAGATATTTTCTGTCAAACCAGAATGAAAATTACTCTCCCAGCAAAAAATGAAACTCTTAAACTTTCTAATTTATGAAAAATTTTGCTTTTTGGATAGCACTCCCCGCCGGCTTGACTGACTCCTAAATTGCATTAAGAATACATTATTTTTTATGCTGATTTTTTATTAAAATTGATATTAACCATTTTTTCTGCAACATAACTACACAATAACTTTTCCGAATATTCTGAGATATTATTAAATAGGAGTAACGCATTATCAACTCGTTTTACAAGTTTACCATTAATAAGGATCATCCTGTCATTTAGAAAAAGTTCAATATTTTCAAATTTTCTGCCATCATGGAAAAAAAACGGTAAACCGCCTCCTTTAGAATCAAAAGAAACACCTTTTATCGAAACATCAATCACTCTGGCTTTATAAGAATAATTTTTTTCAGGAATAAAAATATTTATAAAAGCATTTTCATCATTGCCGGGTTTAACCCTTATGAATCTTCTTTGATTACCACTTTTATAATCAGGAAGTATTTTTATCATAAAACAAAATTGTTTGGCAATATCATACAATTTTTCGGATTTATAAATTACTCCAAGTATTCCTTCAAAAATAAGATCAGTAAGATGTGTTATATCTTTAGAACTTGTTATTATAACAACATTCGAACAATTGTTATATTTACTCTTAACAAATTTAATAAGCTTTTCAGAAGAAATATCATCTTTAAAATCCGACTGATTATCTATATCTTCAAAAATAATATTAAACTGATCCCTCTGGATTATAGTGACAGCTTCAAGGTAAGAATTAATTATTTTGTAATCTATACCTAGAGACATCAGCAACTTTGATAATTCTGATATAAAATTTTTATCCATCTTTACGAATAACAGGTTCATATAAAATTAATTATAATGATGAAATACTCAATAGTCAAGGAATTTTAAATTTACAATTATATACCACATGTACTAATTCTTTTCCTCCAGTAATAAATTATTTATTCTGGAGAAAAATACTAAAAAACGATAAAACTTTTATAGCTACGAGCCTAGCTGGTAGTTAAATTTGGTATTTACATTAAGAGTAAAATCAAAGTGAATATACAATTGCATTCTCCAAGGATGGACAGGTGGCATGGATAGCAAAGAGCGGTCATAGTACATAATTTGAAAAAATTAACTATCGATTTTAAACCGAATAAAGAAAAATCGTTTAGTAAGAGGTTACCCCGCCGTCTGCGCATAAATTATTGCTTTATCAAACCAATACTTAATAAATATCCCGAGAAACTCATCAATACAATCAAGATTATTAAAATAATCGAAATGATATTCCAAGCTTTATTTGAGTTTTTATACCAAAGATAAAATGATAAACTAAAGAGGATAGTATAAATCAATGCTTCTGGGATGCCTAACAAATGAAATTGTAAAGGTATTTTTGTGAAAACATATCCTTCAAAAGAACCAAAGGTTGGACCTATGGTAGATATATAGGATAGCCCTAATATCAATCCAGCAAGTTTAATCCAACCATTTTTTGATATAAGTGTCTCTTTAAAAGGAAGCAAAACGAAGGCTATAATCATACCTCTAATTATTTGTAGCCCAGCCCCTAATGCTACCCATGGTGAATCAACTGGTCGCATTATACTTGACATTATATCGGCAGCGAATTGTTCCTTATAATGCATAAAAATCACGGCGAACAATCCTGCAATAAAATAAGCTATGGTATGCGTTGATACCACTCTCCAAATAAATATAGTAACTTCTTTTTTATTACTCTGATTCATATTCTCCTCCGATCTTAATCAAAGCTTCTGTCAAATATTAAACCATTTGACAAATTTGTATCAATTATATATTTA
>CAZHHK010000009.1:0-43021 GCA_964531405.1 uncultured Spirochaetales bacterium
AATAATTTGGAAAAAGAGGCTTATTTATGGCAAACTTTCGGACAGTAATGGTTTTATCATTTAAATTTTTATTTATAGCTCTTCTGTTATTTAACCCTGTTAATTCATCTATAGTTAAGTATCTTAATGTTTTGATGTATTAAAAAAGCCGGCCATTTAATAAAAGAATAAAGGCCGGCTTTTGCTGCACTTGATATAATATTGACCTTACGGCTTATTTCCTGAAATCTTGACATATGCCGGTTTGGGAGATAATTTTGCATTTAGAGCATTTGCAACCGATGTCGGAAGAGACGGATTATCCATGATGATCAGGTTATCTGAGACTGTTTTCAATTCATTGAAAAAAATATTCGCAAGTTTATTATTGTCAGAAATGATCAGATCTTTTGATATATATTCAACGCTGTTGCAGGATATGCCTTCGATATTATCATTGTCTCTTATTATTATGGATCTTGTAAACTGGATAAAATCAAAGCATACGTATTTCAAGGCTTGATTCGAACTTATGATGATTTCGCCGTCGACATTTTTTAAAAATAAAAAACTATCAATGTCGGGTAATGAAGGGTTATCTATAATTTCCAGGTCACCAGTCATTGATTCAAGATATCCGGTTGTTATTTCAATTAATTCGGGATTTTCAGTAATGTATATCGTATTTATTTGTGTCAAAGAGGGCAATAAAATTTTTTTCAATATGTCGCAATTATAAACAAATAGGGAATCGATTGAAGTTAATTTTGGTAATGACAGCTCTACAAGTTCGTCGGCATTGGTTATGCGAAATATAGTAAAAGTATTAATTAAATTTGAAAGATCAAGAGATGAAAGGCTATTATTATTCATTATTTTTAGAGCAAAACCGGGATCTTCAAGACTTTTTAAGTTTATTGTGTCCAATGACGGATTTGATTCTATACTAACTCCTGACGAAGAAACTTTAAGAATCGGCATATTGATAATTTGCAATTTATTATTTTGCGTGATAGTCAATCCGGCAATGACTTGCGTCATTGATCCGCAATTGATTTCGGTTAATTCCGGGATGAAGTTGATTTCAAACCGACCTTCCACTTTTTCAAGGGAGGGAAGATCGAGTTTTGTCAATTGCCCTTTGCATCTATAGACGATTAAATCCCCTTTGCATAAACGCAAAGAATCCAATTTTACTGATTTGAGCGAATTGCAGTTATCTATTTTAAAATTCCCACCGATTGTTTTGCATTTCTCAAGATTGATGGATTCCAAGGAAGATGCTGTAAGAATATTTATATAACCTTGAATTTCCTCAACATTCCTCAAATCAAATTCCCGCAAATTTGATACACTGTCAAAGGCGATATGTCCCGTAACTTGCCTGGCATTTTTCAAATCAATTTTTGTAATAGAATAATATTTTAGCAGCAAGTCGCCGAATGTAATTATCGAAGGGAAAGAAATATTGTCAAGAACGCTGTAAGATCCCTCAAGAATGATCCCCTTTGTTATCGATTTCAAATTTTGAAATTCTGCGTTTTTTAAGGCTTCATTGTTGTAAAGTTTCAATACGCCTCCGATGCTTGTTAGGTTTGATAATCCCGACAAATTGTTTAATACTTTGTTTTCCTCGATTAATAAATCTCCCCCTATCTCTTCCATCTCCAACAATTCATTGATATCTGTAATAGCCACACTTTTGATTTTCAATGTTCCTGTTATGCCCGTATATCCTCTAAGATTTTCGGCATCCTGTTTAGTACTTATTGTATAATCTCCTGTGAAAACTTTTGTCTGCTTAAACTTCACGTTGATTATGCGTTTTGTCGAATTAGCAGCAATTACTTCAATTTTCAGGGTTTTATTGACAAGGTCATTAATTATTATTTCTAAATTATCTATTTTATTGATATATTCTCTACCATCGATACATATTTTAGCCGTTTTATCTACAGTTTCACAGGATAAATTTACAGATGCAATGCCGGAATCAATACGCAATGAATACTCATCCGTCATGTTTGAAAATGACGGGTTCAAGACTCCCTGGCTTATAGTCATATGGATTAAATTTGTATCCGAAGATTTAATATCTTCCCCTTTCCCATTACTTTCTTTGCTTCCCTTTATTTCCGAAGGGATCATATTACAGCTCGAAATGAGCAGTATTATAAAAATACAATTTAAAAATTTTTTTTTCATCTAAACTTCTCCTTTTTTTAATAAGGGCGATCACAAAAATCGCTTTTTTTAAAATATAAAATCATCCCTTATTTAAAAAATCAATAACTATTTTTGATACATCTCCTTATTTAGTCAACCACCACTTGCGTTAGATGTTCCGATAATAAATAACATGGAGTATATTTAATACCAAAAAAATTGAAACATTACACGCCTTAATTTAAGTTTAAAAATGGATAATCTGTCATAAATAATAGAATTATTCTTTAATATATTTAGGAGTTTTTGATAAAAATCAGAATAAGACTTGAAATCTCGCCCTAAAATTATTGTAAAAATAAAGTTTATTTTGTATAAATGTATTACTAATAATTATTTATATAAAGAGTATAAAATGCCTGATAAAAATATTAAAGATAGAATAGAACTATTAAGAGCAAAGATACTTTCCGCTGATAGGGCGTACTATGTTGATGCCAAGCCAATAATGTCAGACATAGAATATGACAGACTATTTGATGAATTAAAGAAACTTGAAGAAGAAAACCCTGAATTTAAGGATGCTAACTCTCCGACTGCACGAATAGGCTCTGATATAGATAACGAACTGCCGGAGAAAGAACATACAATACCAGTTTTATCTCTTGATAAATGTTATTCTATTGAGGATTTGACAGACTGGATAAATAAGATAAAAAATAAAGCTTCTAAAGATATTGAATTAATAGTTGAACCCAAAATAGATGGGGCAGGAGTAGTATTGTATTATGAGAATGGTAGATTGGATAAGGCATTGACCAGAGGTAACGGATATGTCGGTAATGATATTACAGAGAATGTTAAGACTATAAAATCTGTGCCTTTGGTTATAGATTCAAAAAATAGTATTGCTATACGCGCGGAAGTTTTTATGACAAGAAAAGATTTTGAGGCATTTAATAAAGATCATGGAGATGACAAGTATGCAAATCCTCGCAATCTGGCAAGTGGATCTATCAGGAGACAGAAATCAGTTGAGACAAAGAATTATCCATTGAAAATTTTTTGTTATGAAGGATTTTATAGCAATAATGATAAAAAAACCCATCTGGAAATTCTTATTGAGTTAAAAAATCTTGGGTTTCCTTTAAATGATAATCTGGGATATTTTACCGATAAAAGTATAAGTATTGATTTGCCATTTAAAAATGGGGTTATAAAAAAGTTAGATGAAATTGGTATTTATATAAATGATTTTAAAAATAAAAGACTGGAACTACCATACGATATAGATGGTCTTGTTATAAAAATTAATGATTTATCATTACGTGAAGAGCTGGGTTTTACACAGCATCATCCAAGATGGGCAATCGCTTTTAAATTTGATGCACCGCTTGCAGAGACCGTAATAGAATCAATAGATGTGCAGATAGGCAGACAGGGAAGGGCTACACCGGTTGCAAATTTAAAGCCTGTAATGTTGTCAGGTTCATTGATTTCTAGAGCAACTTTACACAATCAGGATTACATTGACTCGATAGATGTAAACGTAAATGACAGAGTAACTATATCGAAGAGGGGGGATGTTATTCCAGCGGTTGAAGAAGTTGTTGAAAAAGGGGACAATATAAGTTCATATAAGATCAAACCAGTATGCCCGTCCTGTAAAAATAAACTTGTCAAGGACGGAGCACATCTGTTTTGCGTAAATGAAGAATGCCCAGACAGACTATTGGGAACATTGCAGTATTTTGCATCAAGATCACAGATGGATATTGAATCCTTGGGTGATAAAACGCTGGAGTTTTTATTTAATAAGGGATTTGTAAGATATATTCCCGAAATATATGAATTTGATTACAAAAAGCTTTTAGAATTTGAAGGATACAAAGAAAAAAAGGTGGCTAATATTATAGAATCAGTAGAAAAATCTAAGAATAAAAGTTTTAAAACTGTTTTGGCATCTTTAGGATTAAAAGATATAGGCAATAAAGTTGCCGAACTATTGGTTGATAAATATAAAAATATTGACAATATCATTGAAGTTTGTAGAAAAAATGATATCGAAAATTTTATTCAAATTGAAGGTATAGGTGAAGAAATTTCAAAGTCGATAATAAAACATTTTAATGACAAAAAGATACTTAATATGTTAGAAAGATTAAAAAAAGCCGGACTTAAATTTTATATGGATGAAAAAAACGGTCTAAGTGATAAAGAAAAGTTTTTAGCTAAAACGAAGTGGGTTATAACAGGAAGTTTTGAAAATTATAAGCCCAGAGAAAAAGCTGGGGAATTAATCAAATTATATGGCGGTGAAGTGCTGTCAAGTGTTACCTCTAATACAACGCATCTGTTATGCGGAGAAAAACCCGGCAGCAAACTGGATAAGGCAAAAGAGCTTGGGGTAAATATTGTTTTTGAGGATGATTTTATAAGAATCATTAATAATAAAAAGTTATAAATGATAAAAGACATGGAAATAAAAAATATAGTTAAAGAACTTTGTGAAACAAAAAGTAATGAAAGAATAGATTATATAGTTAGCTATCTCAGGCAGAATAATATCAGTTTTAATGTATTAAAATATCAAAATGGTAAAAACATAGAAATAAATAAAACTGGTAAATCAAATAAATGTGTAATTTTTATGGCGCATCATGATATTTATTCCAATATCATTGAGGGGGCTAATGATAATACTTCAAGTGTAGCTGTGTTATTAAGTTTATGCAAATTTTTATATTTTTATGATGCCAGTTATATGATAAAAATTGTTTTTAATGATAAGGAAGAATTACTTGGGGGGATTTTAAACAAAAATATTTCGATTGATAAATTTGGGATGATTCTTAATAATACTGGTTCTTTTCAATATTTAAAAAATAATATTTTCAAGAAAAATGAAATTCTAGGTATTTTCATACTTGAATTATCAGGAATCGGTGATAGTCTTTATTTTGCAAAAAAATCTGGGAATGTGGAATGTTCATCTCTGCTAAATAAATTTTTAAAAAAAGTTGCTGATTTAAATAATTATAGATATCTTGAAGTCCCAATTTTAAATTCTGATATGATTAGTGTTAGATCTCTTGATTTTACTGGCACAGTTATAGGCGCTACTCCTTATATTGAAAGTTTAAACAACATGAATAATGAGTATCCTCATATATGGGAAAAAATTCATACCTCAAGAGATAATTTTTTTTCTATTCAGGAAAGTGCTCTGAATATGGTATATAATTTTTTGATAAAGCTAATTGAGAATTTAAATATACTTGCCTCGATTTCAAATTCAAATTGATTTTTACAATATAATTTGAATCTTATTTTTAATTAATAGTCCATTGTAATCTATTTGTAATTTACATTTATAATTAACTATGTTATTTTATACTTAAAATGATCCATTTGATTATTTAATACTTGTTTGCTTGATTTTGTATCATAATAAATAAGAATTAAATGAATATGGATTATTACTTAAAAGCATTAATTTTAAGGATAAGATTATGGACGGATTGGGATGGAATTATTCTGAAAAAGTAAAAGAACATTTTATGAATCCTCATAATGTCTTGATGATAGATGAGAATGAGTATAATGCTGATGGTATAGGTTTTGTCGGATCACCGGCTTGCGGCGATATGATGAAAATTTTTATAAAAGTCAAAGATAATAAAATTGTGGATTTAAAATGGAAAACTTTTGGATGTGCAAGTGCTATTGGCTCAACCTCGGTATTGAGTGATATGGTTATAAAAAACGGTGGTATGAAATTGGAAGATGCTTATAAATTAACCCCTGAAGATATTATTAAGGAATTAGGTGGTCTTCCTTCAAATAAAATTCATTGTTCTGTATTGGGAGATAAAGCTCTTAGGGAAGCTATAAATGATTATTACAGGAAAACCGGTCAGGAGGATAAGATACCTCATGATAATAAAGACAGGATCGTATGTCATTGCCTCAACGTTAGTGAAAATGATATCAGGATGGAAGTACTGGAAGGAGTTAAAGATTTTGTCGTTTTGCAGGAACGTACAAAAGTAGGGACTGGATGCGGCAAATGCATTGATGAGGTAAAAAAGATTTTAAAGGAATATGTCGAAAAGTATTATAAGAATGAAATATATATGGGAAAATAGCTATGATATATTTAGATAATAATGCTACCACTCCTTTACATCCTGCTGTTAAACAAAAAATAAAAGAATTTCTTGATTATTATGGTAACCCCAGCTCTGCTCATACACTTGGACGAGAAGTTAGATTTATGATTGAAGAATCGAGAAAAGTCATTGCTGAATTTTTAAACTGCTCTCCAGATGAATTGATTTTTACTGCAAGTGGAAGTGAAGCAAACAACATGGTTTTAAAAAGTTCTTTTCAATGTATTTGCAGTTACAATCAAAAAACAGGAAATAAGTTGCATATAATTTCATCAAAAATAGAACATCCGTCGGTTTTAAATACTTTAAAATGTCTTGAAGGGCAGGGTATTGAGGTAACTTATGTAAATGTTGATCAATACGGCATTATAGATCCTGCAGATGTTGAAAAAGCTATAAAAAAAGAAACGATTATGATATCGATAATGTATGCTAATAATGAAATAGGCACTATTCAGCCGATTGAAGAAATATCAAAGATTGCAAAAAAACACGGTATATATTTTCATACCGATGCCGTTCAGGCAGTTGGTAAAATACCGATTGATCTTGCGAAATTGAATGTTGATTATTTATCATTATCCGGGCACAAGATTTATGCCCCAAAAGGAATCGGAGTTTTATTCAAACGTAAAGGTACCAAACTTTTATGCCCTTTGATTTCTGGTGGTCACCAGGAAAATTCGATGAGAGCCGGTACTGAGAATACGATAGGTATAATTGCGCTTGGAGAAGCTTTTAAACAATTAAAAATTGAAATGAATGATGAGATAAAGAGGATATCTTATCTCAGGGACAAGTTGGAAAATGGCATTTTATCCAGCATTGAAAATGTGAGACTAAATGGTCATAAGGATTTGAGATTGCCGGGTACTTTAAATGTTTCCTTTAAAAATATCGAAGGTGAATCAATAATGCTGAGGCTTGATATGCATAACATTGCTGTGTCAACAGGAAGTGCTTGTTCAACGGGATCGTTAGAGCCAAGCCATGTTATTATGGCATTAAATGTTCCTGCGGAGATTGCGCATAGCTCTGTTAGGTTTTCTTTGGGCAGAGATAATACTGAAAAAGATATTGATGAAACTATTGCAGTATTAAAGAATGTAATAGAATCTTTAAGAAAAATTAGTCCATTAAAATAATTATGGAAAAAGATTTTGCTAGAATTTTCGAAGAATGGGAAAAGTCCAATAAAATCATAAATAAAGATGAAAATATTTATGAGAATAATGATTATAATGCTTTTCAGTCAAGAAAAAAAAATAAAGAATTGACTATTGATCTTCATTATTTAAAAAAGAATGAAGCCCTGGATAAATTAAAAAATTTTATAAATAATAACCGTTCTTCTTTTTTAACTAAAATAATTATAATTCATGGTGCAGGGAATCATTCAAAAGAACGATGTGTATTAAAGGATGCTGTGATCAATTGGCTTAAGGAAAATCCTGCAATTATTAAAACTTTTAGACCTGGCAGGATTGGCGAGGGCAGTTTTGGTGTTACGGTGGCTTATATTAATCCAAAATAATTTATGGATGGATGATATTGATGAAAAAAATAATTATATTTATTTTATTTTTGTTATTATCCTGTGCAACAATAAAAATTAAAAATCAGGTTGCTGTTGATTATTATAATCTTGGAAATAATTATTTGAATTTAAAAGATTATAAAAATGCTATTGCAAGTTATGAAAAATCTCTGGAATATGATTCTAACTCTCCTGAAGCTATTTTAAATTTGATAATTGCATGTCAGGAAAATAAGGAGTATGAAAAAGTTGAAAGAGTTATCTTAAAATACTATAAATCAGTAAAATATGAATATACAAAGAAACTTTTAATGCTTTTAGGCAATAATTTTTATTTTCAAGAAAAATATAATCAGGCAATAAAGATTTATAATGATTATTTAGAATCATATCCTGATGATGCAAATGCTTATTTCAATCTAGGATTAACATATATTAAAATGCTGGATGAGGAAAAAGCGATTAATTATTTTATTGAAGCTTATAAGAAAAACAACAAACATATACCTTCAATTTATAATTTGGCTTTATACTATTTTAAAAAGAAAGATTATGATAATAGCATGATATATTTTAATCAATTGATTTCTCTTGATTCTAAAAATCCTGATGCTTATTATAAAATTGGCCTGGTTGAATATGAAATTAATGAATTTGATAAAGCAAGGGAACACTTAAACAAGGCAATAGAATTAGATAAAAAAAATAATGATTATTATATAACTTTGGCGAAGATTTATGCAAAAGGTTATAAAAATAAGGATAAAACAATTTTAAATTTAGAATCAGCTTTTAAGAATGGTTATAAAGATTTAAAAGCGTTAAGGAGCATTGAAGAATTCAAATTGCTGTTTGAATTCGACGAATTTAAAAAAATATTAAAACAATATGATATTAAATAAATTTCCTTGTTTTATTAAATTTATTGAAATATAATTGTTTATTAGTAACTATTAAACCGATATATATAATGAGTTTTTTTAATAAAGTAGAATAATTTTAAAATATTTAATATGGAAAACAATTAATGTCAGATTTAAAGCTTGATATTGTAAATTTCCCAAAAAATGCATATATAACAATTGAAGGGAAGACATCAAATAACATATTTTTCATAATAAGAAACGGTAATGTTGTAGTAATGAGGGAAAGTTTCAACGAAACCGAAAATTTGAATCCGGGTGACTTTTTTGGTGTAATTTCGGCAATGTCAACCCATAATTATATTGAAACTTCGATAGCCAAGACCGATGTATCATTAATAAAAGTACACAAAGATCAGTTCCCGTTATTAATTCAGAAGAATAATCCTGTAGCAATGAAAATTATCTTGTCATTTTCTAAAAAGTTGAGAGAACTTGATACATATATGGCAGAAATTTCTTTAAAATCCGTTTCAAGTGAAGATATACAGAATTTATTTCATATCGGAGAATATTATATTGCACAAAAGCAGTATAATCAGGCTTTTTATGCTTTTTACAGGTACCTTCAGTTTTTCCCAAATTCTAGTAAATCTATGAAAGCTAAAGAAATTCTTTCAAAAATAAAAGGGTTAAGCAAAGCAGTATATCTTGATATAAAAAGTACAGATTTTAAAAGGGTTTATCCTAACAATACTATGATATGCTGTGAACATGAGCCAGGGAATGAATTGTATATTATTCAATCCGGAAAAGTTAAAATTACCAAAATAATAAATAATAAGGAAGTGCTCCTTGCCGTTTTAAAAGAGGGAGATATTTTTGGTGAAATGGCTTTGCTTGAAAATAAACCGAGAAATGCATCGGCAATTGCATTCGAGGAAGTTACTTTAATGGCTGTTAATAAGGCAAATTTTCAAAATATGGTAGCTACTCAGCCTCAGCTTGTTACCAAACTTATTTCTTTGTTAGCAGAACGTACCTGGGTTGTTTATAGGCAATTAACTAATTTACAGATTGCAAGTAAAATTGGCAGGACTTATGATAATCTACTTATTCAATTAGAAAAAGAAAAAATTGAAATAAAACATGGTGTAAGTTATACCTTCGAATTTGGTATAAAAGAATTAATTAATATGGCTGGATTTACTGAGGAAGAAGGCAAAGAGATCAGCGCTGAAATACTAAAAAATAATAAATTTCAGATTATTGAAAATAAGATTTTCGTTAAAGATATAGAGGAAATCAAAAAGCAAGTTGATTATTATAAGAAAATGGAATCTTTGGAAAAAAAGAGAAAAACACCTCATAGCACTTTTTAAAAAGAAATACTAAATAAAGGTGTCTTATTACTTCATTATCTTACTACTTTGGGTTTGTTTTTTGCCTTGGGCTTTAAAGTTTTGTTTTTCTCTAATTCTTCATTGATATGATATGGGTCTTTTTTTTCCAGCTTATCTTTTTCAATTTTATCAAGAATTATTCCTGCCAGTATAACAAATTTTCTATTCTCTTGAATAAAAGCATCACTATAGTTTCCAGTTTCAAACATTGTTATAACCTGGTTTAAATACTGTTTGGCTTTGGGTATATTTTTTAATTGGTAGTAGTTATAACCTAAATTATAAGTTATAGATAAAGAATCTACATTTGGAAATTTTTCTTGAGTTTCATTTAATAAATTTATCGCTTGCTGGAATTTACCTCTATTTGATAAATCCTGAGCCCTTAAAAAGTAATGTTCAAAATCATCTTCTGTTGTTTTTGTATTTTTTGTTGTCTGACAATTAAAAAATGATAATATTATTAAAGAAATTATAAAATATTTTATTTTCATCTAAATTACTCCAAAAAATTAATTATTTAAATCATCTGTCTTATCTTTTGATTTAGTTTTAAGATTTTTAGTTTTTTCTTTATTAACTTTCGTTTTTTTCTCTTTATTTAATACATTGGTATTTTCGCTATTATTTACTTTAATTTTTAAATTAAGTAAATAGTTATTTTTAATAAAATTTGCTACATCCAAAGATAAATTTTGTGCTATTAATTTTATTCTGTTTTCTTCAAGCGGATACTGTATATTAGCCTTTTGACTGTATTTTTTGATAAATGCTTTTTTATAATCTTTTATTGAAACATCTTTTTTATAAGATACTTCAAAAATAATATCCGTAGACTTGTTTTTAATTAAATTGTATTCGCCATAATTATAATTATTTAAATTTATTTTTAATATAATAGAATTATCATAAGCGGCATCAGTATTTAATTCTTCAATTACTGTATTAATATTTTTAGCTTTTAAATTATAATCTAAAAATTTTTTAAATTCATCAAAAATAATTATTTTTTGCTTGTTTATGTAATCAATGTCTTCTTTTTTATAAACCAATTTATTTTTTATTATAATATCGTCGGTTGTATCTTTTGAATTTTTGAAATAAGGCTTTATATCATTAGTTAAATCAAATAATATATTTTGATTATTATATTTAAAATTTTTATTAAAATCAAAAACTATAAGTAATTTTTTAAAATTTTGTGATTTATTTGTTTCATTACCATCTGTTGTATTATCACAAAAAGGTTGAAAATTTATTAATAATATTAAAAAGGTAAGCCAGATTTTTATAATTTTAATCCTAATTTATAAATATAGTTAATTTTGTATATTATATTAACGGATTTTAAAATATAATTAAAACAAAATTATTATATTTACATTTATTTTAAAAATAGTTTATTATTCTTATCAAATTTTCCCGATAATATATAATAAATCGAATTTTGAAATTAATAATAATGTTAATGCTAAGTAAGGAATACAGATGTCTGTATGTAAATTATTAAGTATAAATCATGCTAAATGCACAAATTGTCACGTATGCATTACGGTTTGTCCAGTAAAGTATTGTATTAAAGATGAAAAAACCATAAATATAAATGATGAACTTTGCATTGGCTGCGGTAGATGCTATCATGCTTGTCCGTTTAATGCTATTAATATGATTGATGATTTTGAAGTTTTTCTGGATGCAGTAAAAAGAGGAGAAAAAATATTTTTAATTGTTTCTCCGGCAATCATTACATTATTTAAAAATCAAGTTAATAATTTAATAACTTTTTTAAAAGAAAATTTTGTTCTTGAAGGTGTTTTTAATGAGGCAATAGGTGCAGAAATCGCATCAATTTTATATATGAATAGTATAAAAAAAATATCTAATATACCTTTGATAACAAATCAATGTCCCACAATTGTTGAATATTTTAAAATCTATCATCCTGAATTGATTAATAATTTATGTCAGGTTCATTCGCCATTAATAATATTGGCAAAGTTATTAAGATCTATTTATAATTATGATGGTATAATAGCATATTTAGGTCCATGCCTTTCAAAAAGAAGAGAAATTAAAGATCCTGAAACTGATAATGCAGTAAATTTAAATATACTTTTTTCAAGTTTGGAACAATATATAAATATGCATAATATAAATATTTCAAAATATAAAGAATCAGATTTTGATTATATTAAACCAGAAAGAGGATCTGTATTTTGTAAACCTGGTGGGATGATTAATATCATAAAAAGATATTATGAAAATATAAAAGCTTATAATATTGAAGGTTTTTCGATTTATTCTAATTATGCTGCTAAACTATCTGAAAATATAGAAATACACAGAAAATATTTGCCATTGATAATTGATATTTTAAATTGTGAGGGAGGTTGTTATCATGGTCCTGGAAATATAACAAATATTTCTACTGAAGAAGAATTATATTTAATTGATAATGAAGAAGAAAAATCAATAAATCACTATAATAATAAATTTAAAACTCAGAAATATTTTGAAAATATACTTGAAAAAAATAAGATTGAATTTTCCAGAACTTATTATTCCGAAAGGCAGAAGGGCATAGAAACATTAGATAATGAAAAGCTTGCGGATATATACAAAACTTTGAATAAAATCAAAAACGATGATTTTCTAAATTGCAGATCATGCGGATTTAACAATTGCAGAGAATTTGCAACTTCTATGTATTATAATTTGAATATTCCAATAAATTGTCGTGTGTATATAACGAATAAATTGAATAATTCTATAAATGAAAATATTAATATTACTAATTATATTAATTCAAACATCAACAAAATTCAAGAGGCTTTTACTCAAGCAATCGAAGAATTTAAATCAATCATAGATAAATTAAAAATAATAAATCAGATAATGCAAAACATTAATATATCTAACAGCAGTTTTAAAACCAATATAGATTTAATTGTGCCGATCATTACGGCAATTCAGGAAGTATCAGAACAGATAAATTTACTATCATTAAATGCTTCAATAGAAGCTTCCAGGACAGGAGAGTCCGGAAAAGGATTTACGGTTGTATCGGGTGAAATAAGAAAGTTGGCAGACAGAACTAAAGCAGAAACATCAAAAATATCTTTGGTTTTAAACTCATTTTTTATTGAGAATAATAAGATAAATGAAAACATAAATAATCTGCTAACTGATACAAAAGATTTTAGTGAGCTTGTAAAAGGGGTAAATGATTTGTTAAAAAGCATTAATGAAAATATAAAAGAATTGTTCAATTATACAAAGCCCACAATATAATTCATATAATTATATCAAGATTGTCATCTTTTTTTTCACTGATATTTGTTTTTTCTTTTGTTTTTTTAATATTGTTATTTTTTTTAAAAAAAGGACATTTTTTGCCAATTGTATTAATAATTACAGATTGAGGAAGAATTCCCTGAGATGTTATTCCCCAATGTTTGCAGATGTAAATAAAATAATTGCCTGTTCCTGCTCTTTTTGACAGATATTCACAAAAATTACAGTTTGTATTGTTCATAATTGACTTTATTATACAATTCTAAAAAAGGTCCTGCAATATAAAATGAGCCTGTAATTAATAGCGGCTGATTATCTGATAGGCTTTCGTTAAAAGCTTCTTCGAATTTGGGAATAAATAAAATATTTTTGAATTTCTTTTTCATCCATTTATAGATTATTTCAGGGTTTGATTTTTTATATTCACTGAGAGTTGTGATTATAATTTTATCTGCTATACTGAATAATTTTTTGTAAAATGTTTTATAATCTTTATCATACGACATGCCGGTTAATATTTTCCACCTGGTATTTTTAAAATGAAATTTTAAGGCTCTTTTCAAAATAATGGATGAATCTTTATTATGTGCCGTATCAAGAATTATAAGCTTTTTATTATTTAATATTTGAATTCTCCCGGAAATAGTTATATCAAAGTTAAAATCGTTGGTTATTTTATTTACAAAATCCGGTAAAATATAATCAACTGCTAAAAATGAAGCAAAAAAATTAAACACTTGATGTTTGCCTAACAGATTAATCATGAAATTTTTTATAATATGATTCTTATACTTGAAATCAACAGATAATCCCGACTTAATTGCCTTTATTTTTTTTATTTTAAAATATTTATTCAGCTTCATTAATTTTGATTTTTTACTATTCGCAGTTTTTTTTATTATTCTATAAGCAGCAAATTTTTGATTTGAAATAATTACAGGAATATTACTTTTAATTATACCTGCTTTTTCATAAGCGATTTGTCTAAGTTTTTTGCCAAGGATTGCAGTATGATCATATCCGATTGTTGTTATTATAGATATTACAGGAGTAACTATATTTGTACAGTCGAGCCTGCCGCCCATGCCGACTTCAATTACCAGGTAATCTGCTTTTTTATCTTTTGCATATAATAAATACAAAATAAAAAATAGTTCAAAAGTCGTAGGAATTAAATCATGTTTTTCGATTGTATCTTTGATTAAATTTGTATATTTAATAAAATCTTTATCGCTTATAGGTGCCAAATTATAGAGGATTCTTTCATTTGGTTTTAAAAGATGAGGTGATAAGAAACTGCAAGTTGAGTAACCAGCAATATTGATAAGCTTGCTTGTCATCATTGTGACACTGCCTTTGCCCTTTGTCCCGGCAATATGTATAATTTTTTGGTCTAAATGTGGGTTATTGAATAATTTGAGAAGTTTTGAAATATTATCGAGAGTATAAGACTCGTTTAATTTGTGCTTTGCATCAAGTTTTGTTTCTAGATTTATAAATGAATAAATATAGTCATAGGAATTTTTGATATTAATAATTTTCATTCAAGGATTATAATTATTCCCATCCGAAAGTAGCCGGAGGTTTATTTGTAATATCATAATATAAACCATCTACAAAATCAAGTTTTTCGATTTTTTCAATAATAGATTTTAATAAATTAATGTCAAGTCTGGCAAATCTTGCAGTCATAACATCTTCCGAAACCACCGGTCTTAATACTATTGAACATGAATCAGGTTTGGAGGCATAAGGCAAGTTAATTGTTAAATGTTGAAAAATATTATTATAGTTTTTAGTATTTTTCATTTCGTTTAATACTATTTCGTCGACTATTCTTACCATATCAAGCCGGTCTTTTGTGCAGTAAGCTTCAAATAATGAGCATTTGTTTTTTTCAAATAGTTGCAATATAACTCTATTGAAATTATTGTTATTACTGGTAGTATAAGTAGACAATTCTTCCAGTATATCCCACCCTACAAAATTATTTAATAAATCATTTATTTTGACTACTAAAGGATGTTTATATGTCCTGAAATCACCCTGGACTCCGACAGACTTTACCGGCAAAGCGAATGTTTCATATTTATATTTACATAATAAATGTTTTAAATTTATTTTTTTTGCTTCATTGTTTATTTTATCGAATAATTTTTGGTCATCAATCCTGCCATTGCTGCATAATACATTTATTGATATACCCGGTCCCGGGAAAGGATGCCTTTTTATAATTTCATCAGATAATCCGATTTTTTCGCCCAGTAATCTTACTTCATCTTTGTACAAATCTTTTAATGGCTCGATTATCAAGCCTTTTTCTATTAATTGCTTTATTCCTTCAACCCTGTTATGATGTGTTTTAATGGTGTCGGAGTGCTTTGTCCCTCCTGATTCTATTATATCAGGATAGAGTGTGCCTTGAGCTAATAGCCATTGATCTTCTGTTAAATTTAATCTTTTTATTACTTCATCTCTTACAGTCAAGAATGTTTCACCGATTTTTCTGCGTTTTTCTTGAGGATCTATTATTCCTTTTACGGCCTTTAAAAAGGTATCTTCAGCATTTTCATATATAATATTATCATAATTTAGTTTATTATATCTGTTTAAAATTAGATTCGTTTCATTCTGCCTCATGAAACCGTTGTTAATATATAAGCCCAGCACTCTTTTTTTTCCTAAAATCTCAATAAGAAGGGCAAAAGTTACCGATGAATCAACACCGCCGGATAAAAAAACTAAAATATTTCGATCTTTTACTTCTTCGATTATTCTGCTTTTTATATTATTCAGTAACTGTGTTTCATCCCAATTTGGTTTAAAATTACAAATATCGGCGAAATTTTTTAAAAAAATATTTCCTGCGATGGTATCTTTTACTTCAACATGAAATTGGAGAGTATAACGGTTTAAATTAGTATTTTCTGTAGCTGCATTTTTACAATAGTCGGTTGATCCAATGACATCAAAACCTTTAGGCAATTTTTCTACGGAGTCTGAATGACTCATCCAGACCTGAGTTGGAAAATCAATATCCTTAAATAAAGATGAATTTTTTATTTTATTTAATATGGTAAAACCGAATTCGCCTTTTTTAGCTTTTTTTACCGTCCCACCGTATTCCTGTAATAATAGCTGATGTCCGTAACAAAGTCCTAAAATTGGAATTTTTAGATTTAGAATTTTAGTATTAAATTCAGGAGCATTCTTATCATAAACAGAAAAAGGACTTCCTGATAAAATTATTCCTTTTGTATTTTCAATTTTATTTTCATCTATACTTGGTAGCGCAATTTCGGAATAATATCCAAGATTCCTTAATCTTCGCGCAATCAGATGAGCGTACTGACCGCCAAAATCTAATACGAGTATTTTTTCTAAATTATTTATCATCTTTTATTATAGTTCCTTTTGCTTCCTGCCAGAAATTTTCTAACTCTTCAATGGAAAAATCGTTGAAGTTTCTGCCGCTTTCATTAACTTTTTTTTCAACGTACTTAAAACGTTTTATGAATCTGTTGTTAGCTCTGGATAATGCAACATCTGGATTTACATTGATAAATCTGCTTAAATTTATCAAACCGAACATAACATCTCCAAACTCATGTTCAATATCTTCGGGATTATTTTTTATGATAGCATCTTTCAATTCATCGATTTCTTCATTTATTTTTGCCAATACATCATTATAGTTAGACCAGTCAAATCCTACTTTTGAAGCTGCTTTTTGTAATTTATAGCTTTTTAATATCGATGGGAAATTATTCGGTACTTTATCTAAAATCGATTCATGTTTTTCGTTTTCTTTTTCTTTCTTTTTAATTTCTTCCCAGAGAACAAGGACTTCATCTGCATTTTGAACTTCTTTATCGCTGAATACATGGGGATGCCTGTTTATTAATTTTGCCGATAGAGTTTTAACTACATCCTGAATACTGAATTCATTATTTTCATGTGCTATTTGAGAATGTAGAAGAATTTGAAGGAGCAAATCTCCTAGCTCTTCCTTTAAATGGTCTGAATTTTTATTTATGATTGCATCGACAACTTCATTTGATTCTTCAATGAGATAAGACAATAAACTATCACTTGTTTGCTTCCTATCCCAGGGACATCCTTGAGGCGATCTTAATTTTTCAATAATTTTTACTAATTCGTCAAATTCTTTCATTATTTTAATGATTATTGGTGGAAGGGTCAGCTTCCATTGTTTCTTTTAAAAACTGTTAAGGGGGCACACCTTAAACAGGATAAATAATAAAAAGAGCTTGACTAAAAATATCTATTTTTAGACAAGCTCCTTTATTAATTCATGATTTACCCTTAAATATATTTTGCAGATGTAAAATATATTTTTACATCTGCAAGCATAACTAGAAAAATTGGGCAGTGCCAGGATCGAACTGACGACATCTTGCTTGTAAGGCAAGCGCTCTCCCAGCTGAGCTAACCGCCCATTTGCTTTAATTATATAACAATAATTTTATTATTTGTCAATAAGTTAAATTGAATGATATTAAAAAGAAAACATCGTTTTGTTGACAATAATTTTAAAATAAGGTAATAACTTTTAAGAAAATGATTTGGAGGCTTTATGATTAAAAAAAATATTATTGCTGTTTTTATTATCGTTTTGTTTATAATTTCGGGCTACTCTCAAACCAATAATGCTGATATAAATACTGAAATTTCAAAGATTAAATCTGAGCTTGAAACAATTAAAAAAGATATACAGACATTGAAAGAAAAAACTGAATGGTTTACCTTTAGAGCTGAAGGTTCAATAAAAATGAAATATGGTGTAAATATATTATCAAAACCTTACTATGGTCCCAAAAATGATGAAGGAGAATATGATCATTTTGGATTTGATGCAAATCATCCAATTACACATGGGTTTGATTTTGAAAATAAATTGTTATTATTCATGGATTTAGCAGATAAAATTGTAGCAACCTCTACGGATGATGACGGATTAGGTACCAAAATTATCCTTTCTCTAAAATTAAAATCTATGGGTATAAGTGAAATGAAGCCGGAAGGCAGCTGGTACGTAGTTCAAGGTCAAGATGATCAGGGTAATACAACTGATATATATTTTCCACGTTACGAAAAAGGCGGATCGAATATTTATTTTGGTAATTTTCAATTTATTATTGCTGAGGCAAAAGTTAAAGATATTCTTGGTACAGGATTTTTTGTTAATTATAAAGATGTAATGACAGTGGATACCTATTATGGTGTTGGTGCAAATCTGGATATTTTAAAGTTAAACCATGAATATTTTAATAATGGTTTTATGGTTGATAGGAGTGGTGAAAGTAATAAATTTGCATCCATATATTATTCTTTTGATGCTGATAGTTATGATGATTATGAGCCAGAAAGTCAAAAATCTGAAGCCGTTAAATTATGGTCAAATAATATGTTAAGGACAAATCCGGATGACACGGACTCAAATCAAAAACCTCATGGGATGTCTTTCGGCTATGACAAGGCTTTGACAGATTTTGTTAATTTTTATATTGAAGCAGGCATTGCTACCAAGGATGCATTCGATCCAAAATATTATACTGATGATAATTTTGATTTTGGCTTTTTTATAAAAACAGAACCAAGATTTTATTCTGATACGTTTGAATTTTGGCCTAAATTAAATGTAAGTTTTGCAATGCAGACAGAAACAGATACAGATACACCATGGCAATGGAGTACTTTTGCAGCCGGTCTTGGACTCCCATTTAGCATTGGACTGCCAAGCGGTAAAAATGACAGAATAAAATTTGATGTTAATTTTAATATCAATGCAAATATTGTTTATCAGTATTTTGCTTTATTAACGTCAACCAATTTTGCAGTTAATACGGTGAATGATAAATTTTTTATTAATCTGCCTTTTGTTTATTCTTTCAAAAATGCGAATAGGGGTGGTTTTTTAAGAAGTGGTCATGAGGATGTTGTTACAAGTACCGATAAAGACGGGAATAAAATATACTGGATCGATCAGTTATACGATGATCATGTAATAAATGCTGGTTTTATTACAGGTTTTAAATCTAAAGATCTATTTGGGGATATATTTGAATATCAAGTAACAAACTCAATATATTTTGCTTATATGCAGCAATACGATCATCGTTTTTACATTAATGTTAGTAAATATCCTCCTGCCGAAATATATTTTTATAATATTCACAGGCATGAATTTATTTTCCATGAATTTGGCGTGAGTAAGCTGGGATTTTTCTTTGAATACGGTTTGGGTTATGGACGAAATATGAGACTTGTTGATTCGGAAACTCAATTTAAATATATTTATGACAGGGATAATGATACATGGACTGATACAGATAAAGGAGGAGATTTAGTTAGCTGGTATAGATGGAATGAAGGATTGATTATGTTCTGGCAGTCAAGCCTATATCTTGAATTAACTAAAAATTTAAGTATTGGTCTGGATATCAAAACTCCTAAAATTGCAATAAATTGTTCAAGACCTATAGGTAATCAAAGATCTTACTCTCTAATAGAATTATGGTCGGAAATTAAATTTTAAATTTATTTAATTAAGCTAAATGTAAAAAAATATGCCATATTGTAAAATAGTATGGCATATTTTATTATTAATATAGAATTATTTATCATAATGTTAAAAAAAATTAAACTTGCTTTATTTTATTTATTGATTTGTTTTATGACATTCAGTCTTGACCTGTATGCATTAAAATACGGTGAATCTTATTATCCATCGAGATTTATTTTTAGTAAGGAAAATATTGATAATAAATCAAATTTGTTTTATTGGATATTTTATCTTATAAAATATAAAGATAAAATAATCTTAGTGGATACTGGCTTTGATGATGATAATTTAATTAAAATTTATGAAATTACTTATATAAGTCCATTGAAACTTTTAAATGAATTAAATATAAAACCTGCAGATGTAACCGATATCATTATAACACATTCACATTTTGATCATATTGGCAATGTAGACAAATTTTACAATGCAAATATATATATCCAGCAGGATGAATTAAAATGGGCATTAAATGAATTAAAAAATCCAAAAATAAAATATTTTTTAAACAATAATAAAAAAATTATAACATTTGATGATTCTTATACACTATTTAATAAATTTAAAATTACTAAAATAGGTGGACATACCAGAGGTTCATGTGTTGTAGAATTTGGCGATAATGAAAAATTTTATATTATAATAGGCGATGAAGCATATCTATTTGATAATATAAAAAAACAAATTCCAGTCGGTACTTTTTATAATAAAAATAACAATATAAATTTTTTGAAGAGTTTAATAAACACTAATAAAATATATTTAACATTTCATGAGCCATTGATATTTAATAATTCGCAGGAAATTAAAAAAATTACAGAATGAATTTTGAAGAAAATCAAAGGGTAAATAAACCTTGACATTTTTTTTTTAATTATTTATAGTCAATGCTCATTAATACTAATAGTGTTCTAATCAATAAAAATATTGTTAATTTTAACAATCAAATAGATATTTAATGTTTTTTTACAATTACTTTCGGAGGACTTGCAATGGCTTATTCAAAAAGGATAGTTATCACTGGAATGGGGTTAAATACACCATTGGGTGATAATCCTACGGATTTTTATAATAATTTAATAGCTGGGAAATCAGGGATCAAAAAGATGACCAGTATTGATACAAGCAGAGTAAGGTCTAAAATTGGAGGAGATCTTGGAGATTATGATGTAAAAGGTAAAATTGAGAGTTTAAAGGATAAAATTCCGGATGATGTTTATAAAAGAGCAAAAAAGATAATTAAAACGGCTCCTTTTGCGACTAAATTGACACTTTTAGCTTCAATTGATGCATATCTTGATGCTGGTTTATTTAATGTTAGTATAAATAAAGAAAGAATGTGCGCTATTTTGGGCGGTCATAATTTTCATGATAACTACATTGTAAAGAATGCTAAACAGTTTTTTGAAGAACCAGAATTTATCGATGGCTTAATGGGAATTTGTGTTTTTGATAGTGATGTTGTTGCCAGTATAAGTGAAGTTTTGCAGATTTATGGGCCAATGTATATAGTTGGAGGGACATGTACCAGTTCGGGCATTGCTATTAAAAGTGCAATTCAGGAAATACTTTACAATGACTGCGATCTTGCAATAGTAGGGGGCGGAGTACTTGATTATTCTGCACTGGGATATCAGGCATTGATACTGGTTAGTGCAATAAGCTATGTTAGTTTTAATGATGAGCCAGAGAAATCATCAAGGCCTTATGATCTTAGAAGAGAGGGATTTGTTCCTTCTCATGGTACTGGTATATTTGTCATTGAAGAATTAGAGCATGCTTTAAAAAGAGGAGCTAAAATTTATGCAGAAATTTTAGCTGTGGAATCCAATAATGATGCAAATCATCTTTCAAATCCTTCAGTGGAAGGTCAAACGCGATTAATTAAGAGAGTTTTAAGTAAGGCTGGGATAAAACCAGAGCAAATAAATTATATAAACGCTCATGCAACTAGCACTCCATTAGGTGATAAAATAGAGCTTCAGAGTATCAGAAATGCTTTTGGAGATCACGTTAAGAATTTGAAAATTAATGCAACTAAGTCTATGATTGGACATACAGGATGGACATCTCATACTGTTGAATTAGCCGCAGCCATTATGCAGATGAACAACAGTACATTGCATCCTTCAATTAATATTGATCAAATTGATCCAGCATGTGAAGGTCTTGATGTATGTGCAAACAAAAAAGTTGAAAATTATAATGTGGATTACATATTGAAAAATTCATTTGGATTTGGCGGTATCAACTGTTGTTCGGTTGTAAAAAAATGGACTGGCAAATAATTAAAAAATATTCTAGGAGTTTTAATGTTTAAAGAAGAAATTATAAATAAAATGGTTGAAGATGCAAGAAGTGTGTGGCCTAAAAACTGGCCTGAGATAGAAGAGATGTTTAATAGATGCTGTCTTGCTATAAGCGTTGATATTATAATGAAACAATTGGGATTATTTGAAAATAAAAATGATTTTGAAACATTAGATACGATAAAGAAAAAGGTAAAAATATTTAACGATGCTGAATATGTTTTTCAAAAAATGATTGATATATTATGTGAAGAGAGAATTATTACAAAAAAAGACAGTGGTTATTTATGCCTGGATCCAAATGTGGATATTGAGAGTCCATCAGAAGCTCTTGTTATTGCAACAAGAAAGTTGCCGGAGGAAGGAGCGCCTTTTCAATGGTTGTCAAGAGGTGCTGGAGGGTTGCTTCAATTTATCAAAGGTAAACTCTTTGGTGAAGAGGTGATGTTCCCATGGAACGATTTTAAACTCGTAGAAGAAGTTTATTTTACAAGTAATGTTTATGGCTTTTGGTCTAAACTCGCCGGGAAAACGGTAAAAAGAATTATAGAGGATAAATTTAATAGTAAAATCACTGTACTTGAAGTAGGTGCAGGGACTGGTAATGGTACACATAATGTTTTTGAAAACGTACAGGATGTCGAAAAAAAATTCCACAAATATATTTTTACTGATATAAGCAAAGCTTTAATACAAAGGGCATCAAAAAGGTTTAAACAGTATAATTTTATTGAATATAAGACACTTGATATTACTGGTAATCTTACAGAACAGGGATTCGAAAAGGAATGTGCAGATATTGTACTTGCAGTAAATGTACTTCATGCTACAGATGATTTATTATCTGCTTGCAAAGCTGTTTATGAACTAGTAAAACCTGATGGTTATGTTGTTTTGGGTGAAATAGCTCCTCCCCCAAATGGTTTATATAGATACATGGAGCTTACATTTGGTTTACTTGCCAGCTATAATAGCTATAAAGACAAAGAATTAAGACCAAATTGTCCTATCATAAGGCCGGATAAATGGATAGAAATATTTAAAAAAGCCGGTTTTAAAGACGCTATAGCCATACCTGGCGATAAATTGGAAAACTGCGACAGGGGTGGTGTGGTAATAGCACAAAAATAATTGAAAATATTTTATTAAATATATACTGATTTTTGATGATAAAATAATTATTTTTTTATATTTTTAAGGAGATTTAAGTTAAATGTTGTTAAAAGATAAAAATGTTTTTCTAACAGGGGGATCTAGAGGTATAGGCAAAGCCGCTGTATTTGAATTGGTAAAACATGGAGCTAATGTTGCTTTTACCTATGTATCCAGTGAAAAAGGTGCAATTGATACTGTAGAGCAGGCAAAAAAGATTAATCCTGAATGCAAGATTGTTTATTATAAAATGGATGTAAAAGATTCAAAACAGGTTGATAGTGTTGCCGAAAAAGCGATAAATGATATGGGAAGAATCGATGCTGTTGTAAATAATGCGGGGATTTTAAGAGATGGTCCAATTCATTATATGACAAATGAACAATGGGATGAAGTAATCCAAACACATTTAACTGGTACTTTTTATGTATGCCGTGCATTTCTTGAAGAATTTATTTTGAACAAAGGCGGTAAATTTGTAAATATCTCATCTATATGCCATGTGGGTTCTGCAGGACAGGCAAATTATTCTGCGGCTAAAGCCGGCATTATAGGTTTTTCAAGAGCACTGGCTAAAGAATATGGATTTAAAAATATATATTGTAATGTGATAGTGCCTGGATATTTTAAGACAGAGTTAACCGATGCAAATGCATCTGAAATGATAGTAGAACAATTTGTTAGATTATCAATGCTTCAGCGGGAAGGTCAGCCTATGGAATTCGGTAAAGCGGTTGTATTCCTTGTTAGTGATCTTTCATCATTTGTCAATGGCGATGTATTATATGTCACAGGTGGACTTGATACAATACCACCTTATAATTCGGCAAAGCGAAAAAAAAATTAATTTAGGAGATAGATAAATGGGAATAGGTATTGAAAAAATAAATGTTTACGGGGGGAGTCTCGTACTCGATATAGAAAAACTCGCAATTGCAAGAGGTAGGGATGTAAAATTTTTTAAAGAAGAATTAATGCTTGACAGTAAATCACAGCTTGTTGATTATGAGGATGTTATTACGATGGCTGTAAATGCGGCAAAACCGATAATTACTGAAAAAGATAAAGAAGATATAGAGCTTTGTATTTTCGCTACAGAGTCTGGACTTGATTATTGTAAAACGAATTCTACATACGTATGCAAATACTTAGGCTTAAAACCACAGGTAAGAAATTTTGAGATAAAGAACGCATGTTATGCAGCTACCTGTGCTGTACAGATGGCTATTAGCTGGATTGCAAGCGGCGTTGCACCTGGTAAAAAAGCCTTAATAGTATCAAGCGATATAAATTATGATCATGAGGGAAGAATAGGTGAGGAGGTGCCTGCTGTAGGTGCTGTAGCAATGCTTATAAGTGATAAGCCCAATATTGTTGAGTATGAACTTGGTAAAAATGGTTATTTTACTTTTGAATGCACAGATTATGCAAGACCCACTTCAACTTATGATATAATAAACGGAGAAGAATCTCTTTATGCCTATCTTGATTGCGCAGATGGTGCATGGGAACATTACAAAAAAGTTGTTGGAACGGGAATCGATTTTAATACATATTTTAAAAGAGTTGTTTATCATACTCCATTCGGTGGATTGGTCAGGATGGCTCATGGTAATATTTTAAAAGAGAATTATCCTGGTATAAAGAAGAGTGAGATAAATAAAAATTTTGAAGAAAAAGTTTTAAAATCATTTAAAATCCCACGACTTGTTGGCAATACTTATTCTAGTACTGTTTATACAAGTCTTGTAAGTTTATTAATGGATGATGATGATGTGAAACCTGGAGACAGAATAGGATTGTATTCTTATGGTTCTGGTTCATGTGCAGAATTTTACAGCGCAATTGTATTGCCACAGGCTAAAGAATATATTAAAAAATTGAATATTGATAAGCATCTTGACAGTAGATATCAGCTTACGGTTGAAGAATTTGATCATTTATCAAGATTAAGATCCAGTCATGCAGATAAACCTACATTTGAAACAACTTTGGATTATCCAAAAGGCTGGTATGAAAAGTATTATAAGGGCAAAGGATTGTTAACTTTTAGGGGTTCAAAAGATTATATAAGAAAATATGAATGGAGCTAATTAATAATATATTATGAATTCCAGTGTAACCAAAGAAGAAAAAAGTTTTGTAACATTTATTACTCTGAATAATCCGCTTAACGGGAATGCTGTAAACAATGACAATCTTGAGCTTATCTATCAGCATTTAACTGAAGCAGAAAATAACCAGCAGTGCCGGATTATAGTTATTCAGGGTAAAGATAAAGTGTTCTGCAGAGGAATGGATTTCAAGAATTTATTGAATAATGCCGATGATGATAAGCCGATCTTAAAAGATTTCAGCGAACCTTATAAGAGAGTTATTAAAACAATAAGAAATTCAGGTAAACCTGTAATAGCTCTGGTAGACGGAGATGTAATTGCAGGTGGTATGGGCATTTTACTTGCATGTGATATTGTAATCGCTACGAGTGATTCCAAATTCGGTTTAACCGAAGTTTTATTCGGGATTATACCAGCTTACGTTTTCCCGCTTCTTATTGAGCGTGTTAGTTATAAGAAGGCAAGATATTTGATATTAACATCAAAAGTACTCGATGCAAGACAGGCTTATGAATGCGGTATTGTAGATGAGATTATTGAAGCTGATAAGATTGATAAAAAGTTAAAAGAATATATAAAGAGAATATTATATTCCAGCCCTGAAGCTTTAAAATTAATAAAAAATTATTCTGATAAAATTACAAATTGTGAAATCGACAGAGCAATAGATTATGCTCAGGAACAGTTAACATCTCTGTTAAATGATAAAAATAATTTAAAAGCTATTAAAGATTTCATGGAAGGTGAAAAGCCATATTGGGCTGTTTCATATAAATAAGTTAAAGTATTACTTTAACTTATTTGATTATACAATTTAAATTTAGGAATTATATGAGCGAATTGATAAGTCTTGAAAATTATACAAACAATATCTGTATTTTCAATATGAAAGATGAAAAGGAAAAAAACACTTTTCATGAGAAATTTATAAATGAAATGATTGAAAAACTTCAGCTATTGCAGAATAATGATAATTATAAAGCCGTTATCATAAAGGGTTTATCAGATATATTCTGTGCAGGTGCAGCTAAAAGCGAATTAATGAAACTTTTTGAAGGCTCTTTAAGTGTTAAGGATTTAATTTTATCCGAATTGATATTGCAGATACCGGTTCCTGTTATTGCAGCAATGGAAGGAGGCGCAGTCGGAGGCGGATTGGTAGTCGGTCTGTGCTCTGATATAATCATAATGGCTGAAAGAAGCATGTATGGTGGAGGCTTCACTGATTTAGGATTTACTCCTGGAATGGGCTTTACCAGATTACTGCAAGGACTCGTTGGAGAATACTTTGCCAATGAAATGATGTATACCGGGAAAATGTATAAAGGGAGTTATTTTAAAGAAAGATCGCTTGTAAATTATGTCTTACCTAAAGATCAGGTTATGGATAAAGCAATAGAATTAGCCGAAATTATATGTGAAAAGCCTATCGGTACTTTGAAAACATTAAAATATTCAATTTCTTTAAAAAAAAGGCAATTGCTTCTTGAAGCCAGAGTACACGAAGATTTTATGCATAAAATTACATTCAGTCAGCCTGAAGTTAAAGAAAAAATTGAAAAAATGTATGCAAAATTTAAAAATATGTAAATAAAAAAATTACGGAGGTAAAAAGTTATGAAGTTAACTTCGACTTCTTTTTTCAACAATCTTAATATTCCTCTTAAATATGCAAGTAGAGGAATTAACACTGGACAGAATATTTCGCCACAATTTGCCTGGAGTGATTATCCAAATGGTACAAAATCTTTTATATTGATTATGGTTGACCGTCATCCAAAGGCTGCAAATTATGTTCATTGGTTGTTAGCCGATATACCTTTAAGTGTAAATAAAATACCAGAAGGTGCAAGTAATTCGAGCAAGATGCCAGCAGGAATACAGGAACTTATGAACAGTGCAGGCAGAAGAGGTTATGATGGGCCAGAACCTCCAAAAGGATCAGGCAGACACACTTATGAGGCAATAGTTTATGCATTGGATGTTGATTCAGCAGGATTAAAAGGCCAAATTGATGAAAAAAAATTACTTAATTCTATTAAACAAAACATTTTGGCACAGGCTAGCATAACCGGATATTTAGAAAATTTATAAATAATAGATATTGCTATTATTTATATTTTATGCTAATAAAGTTATACTTAAAAATATTCCATTTGTCCGCCCCTCACCTTTTTTACAGTCAAGGGGTAGATTAGAAGTGATCTAAATATTGTTTGATCGTAAAAAAGGTGAGGGGCGGATAGGGATAAAATCAAAAAATAATCTGAATTTAAATACGGAGGAAAAAATGACAAAAGACGAAGTTTTTGCTGTCTTAAAAAAATATATAGTGGAGCAACTTGAGGATGAAGTCAATGAAGCAGATATCGTTATATCAAAGTCAATGGTTGATTTAGGTGCTAACAGTCTGGATATAGTAGAGATTGTTTCTAACACAATGAGAGAATTAAAGATAAAAATTCCAAGAGATGAATTGGCAAAGATAAATACAATGGAAGGCCTGGTTGAAAAAATGACTGAATTTAAAAATGCAGCACAGGCATAATTAATTTATTTAAAATAGATAGGGCATTTAAAGATTCATTTGAATTTTTAAATGCCCTATTTTTATTTTTTTCATTTTAAAAGTAAATAATGACTTTATAATATATGATAAATATGCTAAAAGTATTCCATAATTACTAAACTTATGATAATTGCTTTTTTAAAATAAAGCATAAAAATAACTAAATTTTATTATATTTAAACTTTAGTGGATGAAAGCTAGGGGATAATAAAAAAACAGGCAGAATTACTAGATGAATAATGATAATTTATACGATAGAATAACATTCAAAGAATTTTTATTTAATGTAGTAAGCTGGTCAATGTTTGTACTTGTAAATGCTATTCAATTGGTAGTACTTCCAATTGTTTTATTATTTACACTTCCATTTGATAAGGATAGAAAAATCGTTTCTTATTTTGTTAAATTTTTTTGTAGACTTTTTTATATACTAAATTTTGTTCAAAGAAATAATTTTGATTTTAATAATTTAAAGCCTCCAAAAAAAGGCGAGCGAAGGATATATGCTTTAAATCATGCTTCGATGTTTGATGTAATTTTGATGAATTCTTTGCCTGGTCCTACAAAATCCATAATGAAGGAGTCGTATTTAAAGATACCTGTTATTGGTTGGATAGCATTATTGACCGGCACTATTATTTTGCCTGAAGACAATGATGGCATCAACAGAATGTCTGTGTATATGAAAATTATGGAAAAACTCGAAAGAGGTACACCTATAGTTATCTATCCTGAAGGAACAAAAAGTAAGGATGGTAAAATTGGTAAATTTTATCATGGAACATTTAAATTAGCTCTGGATACTAAAGCTGATATCGTACCTGTTGTATTCGACACATGGAATGTAATTAGACCTGACAAATTTTGGATACGAGATGTTAATGTCACAATAAAAGTACTTGATACAATTAAATATGATACAATAAAGGATATGAATTATAAAGAAATATCAAAGATGGTTAGAATTAAACTTTTAGAAGGATTGATTGATGTAAGAGATAAAAGACGACAGAATAAAAAATATTATAGAAATAAACAAAAATATATTGAAATAGATAATGAGATGAAAGCAGAACTATTAAGATTGAAAGAGAATCATGAATAAATCTATTAAAATACTTACCGGTATAGATATAGTAAATAACAATAGGATAAAAAGACTGATTAACAGATCCGAGGAATCATTGAGAGATATTTTTAGTAAAACAGAAATTGAATACTGTATGAAAAAAAAATTTATGGAGCAGTCATTTGGGGTTAGATTTGCAGCAAAAGAGGCTTTATTAAAGGCTATAGGTGCTGGTATATTTGATTATGAGCTTAATTCAGTAGAAGTCAGAAACATGGAAAATGGAAAACCTGTTTTGTGCATTAATAACGAAGAAATCATAAAAAAAATAAAAAATTTATTAAATAAAGATGAATTTCATATAGATATATCTGTTTCGCATGAAAAAGAATACAGTATAGCCCATGTGATTATATGCTGAATGATTATTTATTAGAATTTAAAATTATAGGTATTAATAAAATATATTATTAGCCAGGTTTAAATTTGAAAATTAAATATTTGTGCATAATATTTTTATTATGTGTAATGCTGGGTAATTTAAATTCATTAATTATAAAAAAAGAAGATTTTTCAAAAGGTCCTCTTTATGGGAAAAATATGTATATTCCTTTTTTTATTTATTATAATTTACCCGGTATAAGCGCAAAAAGCCACGACAGATTCAGCATGGAATATCATATAAATTCTTATTATACTAACGATAATTATCTATACTATCTTAACACCGATAACAATGGCGGCATAGATGCAGCAATAATGAGAGATTATGAGAGTTTGACAACTGAAATCGGTTTTTCCTTTTTTATTACAAAATATTTTCAGACTGGTATTGATTTAAGATTAAATGTTTATTATGGTGGATTTTTGGATAATGTTATTGAGAGTTATCACAGTGCATTCGGTTTTCCAAATGGAGGCAGGGAATATATAGCTCAAAACCAGCTTAAAATTGATATAAAAAATGATAATGGAGTGATACTTTATCTCAATAAACCAACTGTATCATTTGGAGATATTGATCTCTGGTGCAAGTACACTTTTTTTGAGAAAAAATGGGTCAGTCTTGCAGCACTTGGAGCCTTTAAAATACCGACAGGCAGATTAAGCGGTGTTACTGTATCCGGTTCTGGTTATCCTGATTTTGCTTTAGGTATATTGGCAGATTTTAGACCTGTATGGATTTTAAGTTTTTATGCTCAAGCCGGTATTATTGTGCCTCTGGATTCTATTATCAGATTCAATTCCAAGCCGTATCCTATGTTCAATGGTCTGGCAGGCATTGAGTTAAATCCATTGAATTTTTTTTCTTTAATCGTCCAGTTTAATCTTAAAACTTCTCCTTTAACGAGCAATAGTTTGGATATTGATTACAGAGGAAACCCAGATTATCTTTCCAGACCGCAAATAAATACTTTAGTTGGGTTTGTTTTTCAATATAAGGGTTCAAGATGGCAAATCTATATCGAAGAGGATTCTTTTACCAATGCAGGGACAGATATTACCTTTAATTTGAGTTATTCACAGGTTTTAAGGATAAAATCAAGATAATTCATAATTATAAAAATTCAAATCTATATTTCTTTGAAAAATTTGATATTTTTGAAGGACAGTTGTTTAAATAATATTTAATTTGTTTTTTTATCGTTTTTTTAATATATTTTTATTTAAATTTTAAAGTATATTTTAATGGTAAAATCTATTAAAAATAAGCAAAATTCCTTTGAAATATTTCAATTTTTATTATATATTAATAGCAAGGGCTAAAAATACAGAAAAGTATTATGTATTTAAAACTAGCCAATAATAATTCTTCAAATAATTCATATAAATAATGAAGTTTGCGATGCACTAAAGATTTTATTCTATTCTAAGAGTTAGTATTTATTACTAATTTTTCTTTAAACGGTCAGCTTTATAATAAAAGCTTGTTATTTTTTTGAAGATTATTATTTAAAATTTTTATTTATAATTAAGGAGATACAATGAATACATCAAAAAAAGCTACTATTGATGGTAATTTTGCGGCAGCTCATGTAGCTTATGCTTATTCTGAAGTTGCGGCAATTTATCCTATAACACCGTCGTCCACGATGGGTGAATATGTTGACGCATGGGCATCTCAAGGGCAAAAAAACATTTTTGGAGAAGTCCTTGATGTTGTAGAAATGCAGTCAGAAGGTGGTGCAGCTGGAGCAGTGCATGGTGTATTGTCAGGCGGATCACTTGCTACAACATTTACTGCATCCCAGGGACTTTTGTTAATGATACCAAACATGTATAAGATTGCCGGTGAATTATTGCCAACTGTTTTTCATGTTTCGGCAAGGTCACTAGCAACTCATTCATTATCAATATTCGGTGATCATTCTGATGTTATGTCTGTAAGACATACAGGTTTTTCACTTGTAGCGGCTTGTTCAATACAGGAAGTAATGGATCTTGCAGTAGTTTCTCATCTTGCAACTTTAGAATCATCCGTACCTTTTTTAAATTTCTTCGATGGATTCAGAACTTCTCATGAAATACAAAAAGTAGACATGATTGATTATGATACTATGAAGTCGTTTGTTGATATGAAGTATATAGAGAGATTCAGAGCTAGAGCATTAAATCCAGAACATCCAACAGTAAAAGTTGCTCAGCAGAGCCCGGATGTATATTTCCAGGGCAGGGAAGCTCAAAATAAATATTTTGAGGCAGTTCCCGAGATAGTACAAAAATATATGGATAAAGTAGGTGAAAAAATCGGTAGAAAATATCATCTTTTTGATTATGTAGGTGACCCTAATGCAGAAAAAATTATTATTGCAATGGGCTCAGGTTGTGAAACAATAGAAGAAACAGTAAATTATCTTATGAAAAAAGGTGAAAAAGTTGGTTTAATCAAGGTAAGATTATATAGACCATTCTCCGTAAAAGCATTTGTTAATGCAGTACCAAAGTCAGTTAAAAAAATAGCTGTGCTGGATAGGACAAAAGAACCTGGTTCAATCGGCGAACCACTTTATCTTGATGTTGTTGCAGCATTGGAAGGAAAGGATATTAAAATAATTGGCGGCAGATACGGTCTTTCATCAAAAGAGTTTACACCATCAATGGTTAAAGCTATTTATGATCATTTAGATGGAGAATGCTTCCATGGATTTACAGTCGGCATCGATGATGATTTGAATAAAAAATCTTTAAAGGTTAAAGAAATAATCAATACAGAAAATGAAGATGTAGTAAGATGTATCTTCTGGGGACTTGGATCAGATGGTACAGTCGGTGCGAACAAAAACTCAATAAAGATTATCGGCGATTACACGGATATGTATGCTCAAGGATACTTTAGTTATGATTCTAAAAAATCCGGAGGTATTACGATTTCATACCTTAGATTTGGCAAGAAAAAAATTCAGTCTCCATATTTAATCACAAGCGCAGGTTTTGTTGCATGTCACAATCCTGCTTATATCGGTAGATACGATATGCTTAAAGAATTGCAGGAGGGCGGTATATTCCTTTTGAATTCCGAATTCAGTAACGAAGAAGTTTTTGATAATTTAACAAGGGATATGCAGGAGACAATCATCACTAAAAAAATTAAATTTTATAACATAAATGCATTAAAAATTGCTGAATCTGTTGGCTTAGGTGGCAGGATAAATACAGTAATGCAGGCTGCATTCTTCATTATTTCGGGTGTTCTTGAAAAAAAAGAAGCTATCAGTTTAATAAAGAAATATATTGAAAAAAGCTACGGACGAAAAGGTGAGGCTATTGTAAAGATGAATTGGGATGCTGTTGATAAAACAGAAGCAGCATTACAGGAAATTAAAGTGCCGGGCTCGATAAGCGAAATCAAAAAATCATTCGTTGCAAGAAAACTTATTCCAGACAATGCAGGTGTTTTTGAAAAGAAAATCATCGAAAAAACAATGCATCTGCAAGGGGATTCAATATCGACATCAGTTATCAATGAACTTACAGTTGATGGTGTACTTCCTACGGAAACCAGCAAACTTGAAAAGAGAGGTATTGCTCCACAGGTGCCAAAGTGGATTGCAGAAAACTGTATTCAATGTAACCAGTGCTCGTTAGTTTGTCCTCATGCCGCAATCAGGGCAAAACAAATTGAGCCTGCAAACTTAAAGGGCGCTCCTTCATCTTTTAAAACTGTTAAATCAAATACAAAAAATGATAAAAACCTTGAATATAAAATTCAGGTTTATATTGAGGACTGTACAGGTTGCGGTACATGTATAAATACATGTCCAGGTAAACAAAAAAATAAGGCAGTTGTATGGAGTCCGATAGAAGTTGAAAGAAAAGCCGGTGAAAATGATAATGTTAAATTTTTTGATAATTTACCAGATAATATACTTGATGGGACAAGTATTTCTCAGTTTAAGGGGACACAGTTTAAACAACCGCTGTTTGAATTCTCTGGTGCATGTGCTGGCTGCGGTGAAACTCCTTATGTTAAGCTTGTTACACAACTGTTTGGTGAAAGAATGGTGATTGCAAATGCTACTGGATGTTCATCAATCTATGGCGGTACTTTCCCGACGATACCTTATGCAAAAACAAAAGAGGGTAAGGGGCCTGCATGGGGTAATTCACTCTTTGAGGATAATGCAGAATACGCTTACGGTATGAGACTTGCTATTAATGCAAATAGAAAAGCATTAAAATCTAGTATAAATAAAGTAATCCAGCTTGGTACAACTCCAGACCTTACATCAGCATTAAAGAAACAACTCGAAATATGGGATAATGTGGATAATGAAGCACAATCAAATGCAAAAAAAATTAATGAACTTCTTCCAAAAGCTTTAAGCAGTGCTAAAGGTGAAGCTGAATATTATGTAAAAAGAATCATTGAATTAAAAGATTATATAGTTGATAAATCGGTATGGGCATTTGGCGGTGACGGATGGGCTTATGATATAGGTTATGGTGGTCTTGACCATGTACTGGCAATGAATAAGAATGTAAATGTGCTTGTACTTGACACAGAAGTTTATTCTAACACGGGTGGTCAATCATCGAAAGCAACTCCGTTTGCTTCAATAGCAAGATTTGCCGAAGCTGGGAAACGAACGGCGAAAAAGGATCTTGGGTTAATTTCAATGAGCTATGGATATATTTATGTAGCCTCTATTGCACTGGGTGCTAATATGAATCAGGCGGTAAAAGCGTTGCTTGAAGCAGAAGCTTATAATGGTCCTTCAATCGTTATTGCATATTCTCCTTGTATCAATCATGGTATTTCTAAAGGAATGGGTTTTGCAATTGAAGAAGAGAAGAATGCAGTCGCATCAGGCTACTGGCCATTATACAGATACAACCCTGATCTTGCAAAAGAAGGCAAAAATCCTTTCATATATGAATCAAAAGATCCTACAACGGATTTGATGGACTTCTTGATGAATGAAACAAGGTATAAAGCATTAAAGAATATTTTTCCTGATGTTGCAGATAGCTTGTTTGAACAGGCAATACAGAATAAAAAAGATAAGCATGCTTATTATAAAAAATTAAGCGAATTAAAATAATATTAACTAATAATATGATAACAAGGGGCTTGATGCCCCTTGTTCTTTTTGTATCAAGGATTTTTTTATGAACAGTAAAAAACGAATTTTATCTGGTATTCAGCCATCCGGTACTTTGCATATTGGTAATTATTTTGGTGCTATGAGACAGTATCTTGAGCTTCAGGATGACTGTGAATCTTTCATTTTTATTGCAAATTATCATGCTATGACAACGGTAAAAGATAAAGAAATTTTAAAAAAGAATACAATTGATGTTGCTTTAAACTATCTTGCGATAGGTCTGGATGAAAAAAAGGTGAATCTCTTCAGGCAGTCTGATATACCGGAGGTCTGTGAATTGACTTGGATTTTATCCACAATTACGCCGATGGGACTTTTAGAGAGAGCTCATTCATACAAGGATAAAATAGCAAAGGGGATTTCTCCTGATCACGGATTATTTGCATATCCTGTACTTATGGCTAGCGATATACTGATTTATAAATCAGATATAGTACCTGTCGGCAAAGATCAGAAACAGCATGTTGAAATAGCAAGAGACCTTGCTATAAAGTTTAATGGTATTTTTGGAGATATCCTTAAAGTCCCTGATGTCAGAATCCAGGAATCCACCGCAGTGGTTCCAGGTATCGACGGGCAGAAGATGAGTAAGTCTTATGATAATTACATTGCAATGTTTGATGATGAAAAAACAATAAAAAAGAAGGTAATGAGTATCGTAACGGATTCGACTCCAATAGAAGCGCCAAAGGATCCCAATAAATGTAATATTTTTGCCCTATACAAGCTTATGGCTACACCGGATGAGATCAAAGATATGGAGGCAAAATATTTAAAAGGTGGTTATGGGTTTGGTGAAGCAAAAAAAACTCTTCTAGCAAAGATATTGGATTATTTTGCTGATTCAAGAAAAAGATATAATGAATTGAAGAATGATCCTGGCTATATTGAAAGAGTATTGAAGGAAGGAGCCGAGAGAGTACGCCCTATTGCATGTCAAACTTTAAAGGAAGTAAGAATTGCCGTGGGATTGGAATAAAAATTATTAATTTTTAAATTATATCTTGATATTATGATAACATTGTTTATAATATATCCCATTAGTATAGAGAATAATGATGGAAGATAGAAGCATAATAAAACCAATTTTAGACGCTTTAGAATATTTTAATAATAGCGCAGAAGAAATTAATTATTTTTATAAGATTATAGATAAATTCTGTGCCATTTGGTTTAAGAATCCGCCTAAAAAATTCACTTATAATTCTATAGAGCTTTTTTTGATACATGATCTATTAGGTGAATATATACGGTTTGAAGAAAATAATAAACGTATTGCTTTATGGTTGTTATCCATTAATAGGATTTGTTATAATTATAATATTGATATAACCCCTTATGTAGAAGAGGTTGCCAAACTTGAAAAAGCAGATGAACAGGATTTCGATAAATCTCTTATCGAGCACATTTTAAATGAGCTTTCAAATCTTGAAAAGTTGCATGAAGAAGCAGGGATAGTTGACAAGGGAGAGTCTGATATTGTCTCCACTTATCTGCAATGGGTCATGGTTTATGCTACAATTGTATATCCTTCTTTAGAAAATAAGCTGGATTTTTATGAAAAAACTACTATCACAGCAATGAATTATATGCTTAAGGAATTTATAAAACAGAGATCTAATGTAAAAAGGATGGCTTATCTTATCATGGGAATTAAGGAAGCCTGTAGGCTGTACTCACTACAAAAAAGCAATATAAATAATAATGAGATACTGTCCAATTATTCACAGGATGAGGCAGTTTTACCAGGTAGGGATGAGGATTTGGTAAAAGAAATACTTGATAAGTTAAAAGATGAAAATAAAAAACAAAAGTCCGATGATCTTGAATTTTATAAAATAACGACTCAGCAGTATGTAGAGAATAATTTTGAAAAATTGATAATGGATTTGAATTTTTATGAAAAAAAGACAGTATCGATTTTTAATAAATATGTTTTTGATTATACAAATAAATTTATAACTTTAAATGATAGCGATAAACTTATTTTTTTAAATACGCTTTTAAATATAAATTTAACAAATATTAAAATACAAAAACCGCTAGTAAAAGATGTTTTAATTAAATCAATAAATCTTTTTCCAGAAGGTATGAAGAAGTGGATAAATGCAGAAATTAAAAAAATTAAAAATGAGGATTATAATAAAAACATTATTAAAAAAACTAACACTGATGATTCTTTATTAAAATTTAAGCTGGTGAAACCTTATATAATGTTGTATTTTATATTCAAATTGGGTTTGGATGTATCCCCATAGCAGTGCACTCAAGTTTATAAGCATTATTTTTTAAGTCAGCTTATATTTGAGCGACTGTTTTTAAAAATGAAATACTTTAAAAAAACTAAATTTTTTATTAAAAGGATTTTTTAAATGAAAAAAATAAATATAATTCTAATAATGATTTTAATTTTTATTATGGTTGGGTGTGGAGTAAGGGTTGAAAACAGCAAGGTACGAAAAGCTTTAAGCAAACAAAAAATAGGGTTAAATAAAAAGTCGTTATTAAATGTAAAAGAATTTATACTTGATAATCTGGAGCTTAAGGAGGTTCCAGAAGTTGTAAAGTATATGGAGAATTTAGAAAAATTAAGCATAAAAAATAATAAGATAGAAGCAGTGCCTGATTTTATCGATAATCTTAAAAGATTGAAGGAATTGAATATATCATACAATGAAATTGCCAAGCTTCCTCCTTCATTCTTCAAACTTACAAGTCTGCAAAAGCTGGATTTAAGCGGTAATAAATTAAGTGATATTACAATTGATATTAGAAATTTATTTAATCTTACAGAACTGTATATATCAGATAATAAATTGAGTAATATAAATAAAGAAATAAATAAACTGGTTAGTTTAAAATATCTGGATATCTCAAAAAATGAACTTGCCAATCTTCCAGAATTATCGTTAGTCAATCTGGTATATTTAAATATAAGTAATAATAAGTTTAAAAATCTTCCATCTGGCATTTTTACATTTAAACTTAAATATTTTAATGCAAGTAATAATAATTTGACTGATCTCCCCGCAGATATAGGCAATGCAGTAAATTTAAATACATTGCTATTGGCTGGGAATAATATTGAATATATGCCTCAGGAAGTTTCTAGATTATTAATGCTTAAAACTTTAGATATATCACATAATAACTTGGAAAGGTTGCCTTCTGCTGTTTATTCGATTACATCATTGAATAGTCTATATGCTAATAATAATAATATATCTGATCTGCCTTACGAAGTGAAGAATTTATCCAATATGGAAAAATTATATCTTGATCATAATAAATTTTTTTCTTTCCCGGAAAAGCTTTTTGAGCTGGGCTCTACATTGAAAGAGCTTTCATTGAAAAATAACTTTATTGAATATCTGCCTCCTGAAATAAAGGATAAGATGGATTTAAGTTTTTTATATCTTCAGAATAATCCGATTAAATCTTTGAATCCAGAATTAAAAGATTGGATGAAAAAGGAAAGTACCGATGTTGTATTTAGATTAAAGGATAAGAGTAAAGTCATAATATTATGATATATTACTTTCCTTTAAATGCAACTTTAATTACATCATCAAAATAATCTGCATAATTTACTTTAATACCTTTTTTTATGTAGGCAGGTAGCTCTTCAAAATCTTTTTGATTGTCTTTTGGTAAGATTAATTCTTTTATTCCAACTCTGCGAGCAGCAATCGTTTTTTCTTTGACGCCACCTATAGGAAGCACTTTGCCTGTCAAGGTTAACTCTCCAGTCATGGCAATATCGTTACGTATTGGTTTATTAAGTGCCAGAGAATATAATGCAAGAGCCATTGTTATACCAGCTGATGGTCCGTCTTTTGGAGTCGCTCCGGCTGGGACATGAAGATGTATAAAATTATCCTGAAAAAAACAAGCTAACTCTTCATTATTACATAAAATCGATCTAACATACGAGTAAGCTATTTCTGATGATTCTTTCATGACCTTACCCAACTGACCAGTTTGTTTAAAACCAGGATTCTTTGATTTAATTCCTCTTGCTTCTATATATAAAGTTGCTCCTCCCATGCTTGTCCATGCCAGACCAAGAGCAACACCTGGTATATTCTTATTATAGAGTTCTTCATTGGGGAATATGGGTTTACCTATATATTCTTCAAGATTATCAGGAGTTATTGTTTTTAAACTATTGTCACCCATGGCTTGTTTGTAGGTTATACGTCGGAATATTTTTTTTATGATTTTTTCTAAATTTCTCACTCCCGCTTCACGGGCATATTTGTCAATTATCAAACTCAATGCTTCGTCTGTAATTGCGATGTCATTTTCAGTCAAACCATGCTCTTTTAATTGATTTGGGATTAGGAATTTTTTTGCGATTTCAATTTTTTCCTGCAATATATATCCGGATAATTTTAAAACCTCCATTCTGTCAAGTAGCGGTCCTGGTATAGTATCGAGCTGATTTGCTGTGGTAATAAAAAGAACATTTGACAAATCAAACCGTACATCAAGATAGTGATCGAGAAAATCTTTATTTTGCTCTGGATCAAGTACTTCAAGGAGTGCTGCGGCTGGATCTCCTTGAAAACTTTTGCCGACTTTATCAATCTCATCTAGCATAATTACAGGATTGGATGTGCCAACTCTTTTTAGACTTTGAATAAATTTACCAGGCATTGCACCTATGTATGTCCTTCTGTGTCCTTTTATTTCTGCTTCATCACGCATTCCACCAATTGAAAAACGATAAAATTTTCTGTTTAATGCATCTGCAATGGATTTACCGATCGATGTTTTACCAACGCCGGGAGGACCAACAAGACAGATTATAGAACCTGATAATTCACCTTTCTTTTTTGCAGTACTTATAAACTCCAGTATTCTTTCTTTAATGTCATCAAGTCCATAGTGGGTATCATTAAGTATTTTTTTTGCTCTTCTTATATCCATTCTGTCATTGGTAAAGATGCCCCAAGGCAGTTCTGTAAGCCAGTCGAGATATGTTCGGACAACATGATATTCGCTTGAAGAAGGTTCGAGAAGCTTTAATTTATTAAGTTCTTCTTCAACTACTTTTGATGCTTCCTTTGAGAGTTTTAATTTTTTAATCCTTCCTTCAAATTTTTCCACCTCAGTTGTTTTATCGTCTTTTTCAAGTCCTAATTCTTTTTTGATAATTTTTAATTGTTCTTGAAGAAAATATTTTTTTTGTTGTTGACTAATTTTTTCATCGATATTTTTTTTTATCTTTTCTTGTATCTTAGATACTTCAATTTCCTGCCTTAATATTACAAGAAGTTTATTTGCTCTGTCTATTAGATTAATAGTTTCGAGCAGGTCTTGAAGCTTTTCTGTCTCTGTGGTTGTCATTGAAGCAATTAAGTCCATGATTTTGCCGGGTTTCTCACTCGAAAAGTGACTCATCAACATTTTTAGCTGTTCATGAAACAGGGAATTCAATTTTAATAATTCTTTAACTGATGAAATTATTTCAAGAGTATAAGCTTTTAATTCATCAACATTTTTATCATTCTCAATATCTTCAAGGTATTCTACCTTCCATTTTATTATTGGAGATTGTGAGACAACATAAGTTTTTTTGAATCTCTGCATGCCATGAATAAGTATCTGTACTGTATCCGTATCCACCTGAAGAGCTTTATGAATTTTAATAACTGTACCAACATCATATAGTTCAGACTTAAGTATATTCATTTGATCGGCTTCTTTTATAAGTACTCCGCCTATGTAAGCCTGATTATTTTCTAAAGCTTCGTTTATTGAATTAATTATTTCCTGTCCTGAAAGTATGAGAGGCAACATAACTCCGGGGAAAACTGGCCTATTAAACATTGGTATTATTGTTAGAGTTTCAGGAAAAATTTCATTTGCAAGTACAATATTAGTATTTTCAGTTTTATTATTGTTATCAGACATAAAAATCCTTTGAAATAGTTTAATTTGAATGCTTAAAAAATATTAAAAATATTTCATAAAGTCAATATTCTATACAAAAAAGATAAAAAATAGTTTAAAACAACTTATTGACAATTATTTAAAAAAATAATATATATACAAACATAATTTAATTATTCCTCTGTAGCTCAGCTGGCAGAGCGGGTGGCTGTTAACCACTAGGTCGGCGGTTCGAGCCCGTCCGGAGGAGGTAAAAAAAACCCTGATTATTCAGGGTTTTTTTATTTTAACAGTAAAGAAATATCTATTAGAGATTGTTAATCACTTCATCTAGTTTATTTACTATAATAGATTTAAATTCTGTGATTATTTTTTTTACAAACACTTGAAGATTATTGATTTCATTATATAATTCTTCGGCATTGAGTATTTCTTCTTTTTTTTCTATATCAATTGTGGATTTTGTTATTTTTTTTATGCTATCGATTTCAGATGAAATTGATTTTGCATATCCTTTTATTGAATCCGATAATTTTGCGATTTCTTTTGATATTACAGCAAAACCTTTTCCATGTTCTCCACTTCTTGCAGATTCTATCGCGGCATTTATGCTTATAAGGTGGATTCTTATAGAGATTTCGTCTATAAAAGTTGAATTTTCAGACATTGTTATAAGACTTTTGGAAGTATATTTTATAATACTTTCATATTCTTTTATATTTGACTGTATTTTATTTATTACTTCAGTCGATAAAACGGAAAATTTTTCGGTAATTTCATTGTTGTAATTCTCTATTTTATTTTTTATTGTTGTTAATTCTTCTTTAAAACTATTCAATTTTTTTTGATAATTTAATACATCTGTTTGAGAATCAGTCTTATTGTTGATAAATGATTCATCGGTTTTATAGATAATTTTTTCTTCGGGTTTAAATTGTTCGATTGTTAACAATGAATTGTTGTCTATTAGCAATTTTTTAGTTAAATTGATTTTTTGTTCATTTTTAGAAATCGTTATTGCAAAATCGTTGAGTATATCATTGCCTGTAAAACTGTTGTCATAAATATTGGATTCTATCCATTGGATCAAAGAATCATACTTATTTATACTATTTTTTAATAAAAAATCACTTAATTTTGTATTTTTAAAAATAAATTCGTTGTCATTTATAATTCCTGCTGCCATATCAATATTTTCAAGAGCGATTTTATATAGATACAAATTAGCATCTTCAATGTTTTTTTTCTCAGCCTGTTTTTTTATGAATACAGTAAAAAAATGTTTTTTATTATCTGTAGAATAAGGTTTTATTTTTATGTCAAAATTAATTCCATTTATAGCTGAAGGAAGTTTATAATTATTATCTTCGATATTTTCCATGGTGATTAAATTGCCTATAAAATCACTGTTGTCATAGCCAATAAATCTTTTTAATTCATAACTGTCTAATTCGACAATTGATTTAATATTAAAAAAGTTTAAACTATTTTCAGAAAAGTATATCACTTCATTATTTTCATTTATAATAAGATAGAAGGAATTGATTTCTTTAATATAGAAATCAATTAGATTTCTATCCAGCAATTCTTTAATATCAACTGCATTATCCTTCATTTGTTTATCCTTTGGAATTATATTTAATCCAGTTTAAATAATCTTTATTGCCACTGTTTATATTTATAGAAATTATTTCTGGCACTTCATACGGATGAAGCGTTTTAATTATTCTTTCAATTTTTTTAAAATTATTTCTTACTGATTTTATTATTAATAGCCATTCATCTGATTTTTCGATGTTATTCTTCCACCAGTACATACTTTTTATTGGTCCTAATACCTGTACGCATGAAACTAATTTTTTATTAATAAGCTCATCTTGAATTTTGTTTGTCGTATTTTCATCAGGAGTTGTTGTATAAATCTGCATATATTTCATATACCTATTATAAAATATTTTATTTATTTAACAATAAAAAATTTAAATGTCATGGATTTATTTATTTTTTTAAATCTAAAGATATTTTAATTGTAAATAGTTGTTATAGTTTATTTTATTTAAAATATGAATTTGTCATTGGTTGAAATAGGAATATTTATTTTATTAAAAGCCTTTTAGGATAAAAGAGTTATCCCTCCATAGTATCAAACAACGGAGCATGAGTCACTATTTTTATAATTATATTAAAAATATCAATAAAGTATTTTATAACACTTAACTATGTGTATAATAGCCAGTTAAATTTTGTAAATTATTGATGGCGTAACAAACTCGTGACCTCTCATACATCAAAGCCATTATA
>CAZHHK010000010.1:0-39989 GCA_964531405.1 uncultured Spirochaetales bacterium
TAATGAATCATCGGCACACTTGCCAATATCAATATCTATATCTGTATTATAATTTATTACATTATTTGAAAGTGTAAAACCATGAAATAATTTTGTTGTTGCAACTTTACTTATAGACTCCTCTTTTGATAATACATTAATATTATTTCTTGCCTGTTCGAAAGAGTTTAAATCCGATAAATTATTATTTTTTTTAAGATACTTGCTCTCACTTTCATAAATTACCTCTTCAATACTCTTAGAATATTGAGTTGCAACGACTCCATAATTTGCACTGATTTCGCCGAAATAAACAGAATTGGCATTTATACCGATTTCAAGACAGAGTTTTACTCTTTTTGTATTTACTGGAATAGTTAATGTAACTTCAACCGCAGTAAGATCGGAGACTGTAATTAATTCACTTTGTTCTTGTAACAAAGAATTATCGTTATTATCAAGTGCAATAAGACGTATTCTGCCTCCGCCATTTTGTCCTACCTCCATTTTTATCGACGCCCTTGCAGTCAATTTATTATTAACCGGCGGATCGGTTGCAACTATCTGGCTTACAACAGTTTGTTGAAGAGTTGAGGCTCTTGTTGCATTTAAAAAATCTCCGAATATATTTTCAGCATCCTGATTTGTTACTTCAAGCTCTGCATTATTTTCAGTTGTCCAATATTGCAAACCTTTTGAAAAATCTCCATTTTTAACAAGATTTTCAAAACTGATTTGTTTAAGACCTGCGATTGACATAGCTCCTGCGGCAAGGTTATCGGCATAATTTTTTGCCTGATTTAATGTTTCAATATCTCTAATAATTGTTTCATCTTTAGATAAAGTGTCTTCGATTTTATTAAGATATTTTACACGGCCTGGTATTATATCAATACTGCCGTTTGAATTAAAGCTGACATCTCGCAACAGTATTTCATTATCGGTTATTTCAGGAAACTCTGTCATGCTTTCTTTTAGGACGATTATATTGCTTTCTCTTTCAAAATAATGATGCGAATTATTATCAATATCGATTTCTTCGCCTTCATTAACTCTGTTGAATTGAGCGACTACAGATACATATTTACCCGATGATAAATAAGCTGATACATCTACTATTTGTTGCGTTGCTGAATAAATTATCTCACCATTTTTATTACAGCCAAAAAATTGATCAATAACAAGATTATTTCCCGCAACTCCGATATTACCGCCTTTAACTAATCCATAGCCGGCAAAATTTGATAAAATATTTCTTATATTTGCTTCAATATTATTTTGTAAATTATTAAAATCAGCCGGCATTACCGGTCTTTTCCATTTCTCCCAATTAATTCTATCCATTAAATCCCTCCATCATGACAAAAATAAGTATTAACTCCTAATATACCTTGACCAAGCCTCCAGCCTGGCTGTGATCCGAAATTATTTCTTTCAAAAACATAAAACTCAATGTCCTTCTCCAAGAAGTCATCAAGGAACGCTTCAACCATTTGTTTTTCGGATGCTGTTAAGTCATCAATATATAATCTAAATCCTCTTATTGAAAAAAGATATGTATTCTCTCCAAGCCTCGAAAATCCAAGTCTCCAGGATCCTCGAGGAAGTTCTATATATGAATATCTATTTTTAAAAACAGCTTCCAGATATTCAACCAGAGGACCTTTGTTGCCTATATTCTCAAGATAATCTGCTGCGGTTGAAACACGCTCTCTTAAAACATCTTCTGTATCCAATGGGTATTGAGGAATAAACAATGCTTTACGGTGCTTCTTTAGTGTTTTAAAATCACATAAAAAAGGATGAAAATTAAAAGTTGTGATTTTTATATCAACGAGAACCTGGTCAAAAATTTTTGCAAATAAAGAAAAAATCTTAAAATAGTTTTTCTTTTTGAAATCATTCCGACTTACGTTATCTTTAATTTCATCAATCATGCTCATGCTGCAACTACCTCGATGTTTCCAGGGATAGCCCTCTCATAATCTGATACTTCAATATTAATATTTGGCTCAATTATCAATGAATCAAATTCCAGTTTTTGGGAAAAAAGGAAAAAATAGTAAAGGCTCTGATCGGTAGAGCTTGCAGAGATAATTTTCTGTCCGATTTTGAGTTTTTGAAAATACAATTCAGCTTTTTCACGGATGAAACTTTCTGTGTAATCACCCTGATACTGGATTTGCAAGTCAATTGGTTTATCATTAACTTTTCTTATGAGCATGTCACGACAAACAACTTCATATTTTTCTAACGCCTGGCTGACATTATAAATAACTTCATTTTCATCAAACCCCGAAGCAATCGCAAGTATTATATCAATTGATCCGCCGCCTCGAGGCGCTCTGATTGGTTTACAATCCAGTACGCCGGGAACAGAGAGAGCAATAAGCTGGTATTTTGAACCTGTATTATTTTCTGTAAGTGATTTCCATTTTGCAAGGATCCTCGCCCTATATTTTTCATCATCCTCTTTGTCACTTCCGGCAATGATTATGTACCCATCTTCAACAGGGATTACAACAGAATCCAGCCCGTTTATAACTTTTGAAAATCTTAAATCAAAATTGGCGGAGATGTTATATTCCAAACCGGCAAATTCAGCTTCAACATCAATGTAGAATTGCTGGTTTGCATTAAAGTTATAATCATTAAGAACCTTAAATCGTAATTCAGTGCCTTCAACATTAATGAAAGTACCGGCTTTGATTTTTCCTGAAGAATAACTTGAGCAACGAAATTGACGTTTTGCTTTTACAGCTTCAAGTCTTTTAACTCCGACAAGTATGCCCCAGAGGTCGAGAAACAAATCAACTGCCTCAAGAATATTTGCCTGTTTAATTAAATAAATCAAAGTCCCATAAACTATGTTAACAATAATTACCAGAACCTTTAATAATTTATAGAATATTCCGTATTTGTTAAAATTGGTTAATCCGGTTTCTTGTTTTGCGATGTTGTATATTTTTTCTGACCGTTCGTCATCTGTTAACTCAAGCCATGATTCTTTTTCATCAGACATTATTCAAATCCTTTAAATTAATCACTTCAGATAAATTGAAAACCAGATTTTGTTTATTGTTCTCTCCGATTACATCGAATGATATTTTGCATTCATAATCGATTTCATTGCCATTCATTGTTTTATTTATTTCAATGATAATTGTTGTGATATCAACCCTTGGCTCATTTATGAGAATGTCCTCGATGAAAGATTTAATATCATCGATTGACGCTTCATCATCATTTAAAAACTTATAAATGTCGCTTTCATAGATTGCGGACTTCACATCCTGTGCGACACATAGAGCGCCTTCCACAGTTGCAAAGTCGCCGTCAGGAGTAAACTCGATATCCATATCATCACCAAGTTTTATGTCTTTTCCTAAAAAATTAAAATCACTCATATTATTTTACCTTCGCATAACTGCTCAAAGCATCATTGCAGGGATTAGTAATGGCCTGCAATGACTGCGATGTTGAACTTGTAACTGATCCCTGGCCGGTCATAATACCATCAATTAAATGGGTATGATTTTTTAACAATTTCAATACGTTTTCTAAAGCCTGTTTAAAAGTATCGCCTTTGATTAAATAATCAGTTGCGCCGTTGCCGCCTATCATAAAGCTTTCCAAATCAATATACATTTCAGAATCATCACCGACTTTCATAATTATCTTTTTATCCTGCTCCTTCATCCTAAACTCGATAGATTGCGCAATTATTAAAAATTCATTTTCAGGATGCTCAAACGTCTCATATTGATCTGACCATATACCGTCAACATAAGGATGAGCCTCATCCCAGTCAATAAAGTTAATAATTACAATAATGTCTTTCTGCAAAGTGCAGTAAAGACCTCTTTTATCCTTGCCCGCCCAAATCGGAGAGATCGGCACTTCTTTATATGATTTTCCTGTTCTCTCAAGATCACCAGTTCGAACTATTTCAACATCACAGCAATAAGTCCCTTTATCAGCATTAGTATAAACCTTGTTTACAACTGCAAGCTTGGGACTCATTCTTTTCGGAAACAATTTATTTAAAAGATTTTCAATAATAGTTTCCAGTTTCATTCGTAATAAATCTCTGAATATGAATTCTTTGGAAAAATATTCAACAATGTTTTAGTCGTTGTTTTTTCCTCATTATTCACCGTAATCTTTTGACTATGCCTTACAGGCAGGGCAAAGGTTTCAAATCCCTGTTTAAGTTTCCTTAAAATATTTTTCTCATCAAAACTGAATTTTTCACTTTCATTAACGCCGGTATCTTCAATACTGCCGAAATGAAACGTATTGTTTTGATCAAAAAAATACTGTAGTTTTTTATCCTCACCGTGCGAATAGAGACTTGCTATTATCCCTTCGCAGATATCGTTATTTGTCTGGTTGTTAAGAAGATACCTCGCAAACTCGACATCGAGCATGGTAACTTTTTTATCGTTTACTCCTGACAGCGCGAGGCAATCATCAAGTATATTTTTTGCTTTTTCTTTCCTGTAAGATTCCAGTATTTTATCAACCCAAAATTTTTTGGTGCCGTCCCTTAAAACAGCGACCTTCATGTTGCTGGATTCATAAAAGCATTCGATCCAGCCTGTAAACACCTTCCATTCGGATTGATTTGTGTATCCAAGATAAACTTCGATTTCGTCTTCAAGACTGCAATTTGTATTTTTTTCAATATATATTTTTGACTGGATAAATGGAGTACCGGCAATTGTTAAAAGAGTAAAACCGATTGATTTAATTTCCCTGCCGTTTATTTTTGCTATTAAGTAGGGATTTAACATACTTTCAAATCTCATTGTGAGTATCCCCCCCAATTAACCTTACCTTTATTTTTTAGCTCTGTAATTTTTTTTTGCTGCTCTGATGTAAGAGTATCCTTCTTTTTTTGATCACCGGTTGTTGTCGGATTATCCTTTTTTGTTTTTTGCACTTTTGATACAAAAGACTCATATTCTTTAAACTTCAATGAGCATGTAATGCATCCGTCGGATTCCTCTGACGGAAAACCGTAAAAAACCAGCCTTTTTAATTTACGCGCCTGCGCATGAGGATGCGTTATCTTATATATTACAGGTAATCCATTTTCCTGCTTGATAAACATCTCGTTTATTTCTGATAGATAATCATAGCAGGTTTTTAGAACCTTTCCGGTATTTGGATCTTCATCTTCAAGTAATTCTATATCAATCGTAGCGTCTGCATCATCCCAGCCCTGTATGACCTTGTATTTGCCTGATCCGCCAACCTTGTCTTTCTCTTCAAAGATAATACTGTTATCAACAGATACTTTTTTTATAACTCCCGGGACAACCTGATCATTGAGTTTTACCTGTCCTTTTTCATCAACAAATAAAATCATGCTATTGTTACTCCGCAAATACCTGCAAGTATATCAACAAAATCCTTGAGTGATTTTATGTCTTTAACTTCTTTTGCTATATATTCAATATTACCGATGTGGATATGAATATCGCCTTTGCCTCCTGTTTGATCATTAGCTTTTAATCCGCCTATCACTGACGGATTATCTAAAACATTAAATGATTTTTTTACAGCCTCATCCAATACTGGCGCTTCATTTGTAACACCCATAGACATAGTTGAAATAATTTTACGTCCGGCTAATGTAAGCTGAGAAAACGGCCCTTTTTTTGCGTCAGATTGTGGAATATACGGCTTTGTTGTCTGAAAATTATACAGCATTGCATCTGCTAATGAATTATCCTGCTTAACGCCTTTAGCCATAGTTTGCGGTACTTTTTTACCCGCATTAAAAAGACTGCTTATTAAATTAGGGATGAATAAAGCCATATTGACAATTTCATTAATCAATCCCTTTATAAAATTAATGCCTGATTGAAAAATACCAACAATGCCATCCCAAAGACCTATAAAAAATGTTTTAATGACTCCGAAGTTTTTCATTATTAAAATAGGAATCCCGATAAACGGAGCAAAAACGGTAAGGGCAATCTGAATGTATTTATTATTCAAAAGCCCATTCCAGATGAAATTCCATGCCTTCATGAAAATAGAAACTATACCGTTCCAGAGCCCGACAAAGAATCCGGGAATTGCTTTGAAAAAATCCATGATTTTTCCCCAGTTCTTTATAATTAAAATGGGTAATCCTATGAATGGAAAAAATACGGCAAGAGCTATCTGAATAAACTTGTTATTCAACAAACCGTTCCAGATGAAATCCCAGGCTTTCTTGAATATTCCGACAATGCCGTTCCAGAGGTTTACAAAGAAAGTTGAGACTGCTTTCCAGTTTTTGATTAAGAGGTATACACATCCGGCTAATGCAATAACACCGAGTACGATCCATGTGATAGGACATGCTAACAGCGATGCGCTGAACGACCAGATAACAGGTATAAGTTTTAATATACCGCCTCCAAGCATTTTAAATGGAGTGCTTACAAGGCTTGCTACACTACCAAACATGCCAGCTATATCTTTACCCTTGCTTGCAACGTTAGCAATAGTTGCAACCTGTGCGGTTACATTCAAACCTGCTCCTACAAAACCCAGTGCACTACTTGTTGCAGTGCCAAGACCTGCAACAAATCCCGGAATCCAGCCCAAAGCTGGGGCATCGCTTACTGCATTCAAGCCATTAAGTACCCATGTCATCAAGCCCGCTCCGAAACCTCTGATCGCATTTGTTGCCGTTCCAACTTTTTCACTGAACCGCTCTTTGGCAGCCGTTAATAACGCTAACTTTGCGTTATATGATTCAAGCTGAACTTTTTGAGATGACTGAGTGATCCCGTTCAAACCGGTTTGAAATGTCTTACTGAAATTCGAGAATCCGTCTTTTGTTAAGCTAACCATTGCCTGTAATGCTTCGACCGAACCGAGAGCACCTGCCATTTTGTCTTGATTGCCATCCATCACTGCATTCAACTGATTTAACGCACCAACAAGTCCGAGTTGTTGAATCATTTGAGTACCGGTTGCATACCCTGATGCTTTTATGGCATCCGTCATATCTTTATTCGGTTTCATTAATGAAACGATAGAAGCCTGTATCCTGTTTGCGCTCATCGAAGCGCTGGTTCCTTGAGTTGTCATAAAAGCCATTGCAGTACCAAGGTCATTAAACGGTATCTTGACGCTTGCAGTCAAACCAGCCAGTGGGCCGATCGCAGAGACAAACTCATCCATACTGCCGACCCCCATGCCTACAGTCCTGGTCAAAACATCCGATGCAAATGCCGTCTGGTTAGCAGAAAGCTTGTAAGAATTCATTACTGATATAAGGCCTTTGGTAGTTGCTTCGAGATTTGCCTGTCCGGCTTCGGATAAAGCCAAAGAGGATTTTAAAATTGAAAGATGCGTTGAGGCATCTGCGACACCTCCGGCAATGTCGTAAAAAGCATTAGCCGAAGCCTGTAATCTAGCTGTAGATTTTCCACCTACTGCAATGATTTCACTTCGTAGTAATTTCATTTCAGTATTGGTTTTCCCGGTGACTGTTTGTATGTTTTTAAATGCAGAATCAAGACCAGCCGCAAGCTGAGAAGGCTGATCAATCATGTTTTGAATTCCGCTTGAAAGCTGTTTGAAGCCATTTGCCTGTATTGTCAGTTCCATGCCGAGCTGAGACCAATCCGCACCAGCTGTTTTCATGCTATTAAGATTTTGTTTAAAACTTGACAGATCATTTTTGGCAGCATTAAGGGGGCTTGAGAAAGCGTTTATTAATGATAATTTAATACTTGCTGCCAAACTGGTCACGCTTAGTTCCCTCCAAAAGCCTTATTTAAAACTCTCGCTAATGCTTCAGATAATACGCAGATTTGTAATTCTCTCATGTATTCAGCTTCCCTGATTTTTTGTGAAACCTCATCTAATTGTAAATTGGATATATCTTCGCCAAGGAAACACTTTACATATAGAGAATGCTGTCGAGCAGGCGTTAAACTTGCTCGACTTTTGACTCCCCCGTAATGCCCAAAAACGGATTAAACGTCTCAATAATCTTAATTGAGATTGCCGGATATTCTTTTTCCAGTTCAAATATTTTTTGTTTTTCTTCATCATCAACGAGCAATGAAACTATGAGATTCCTGCTTGCCATAGTTACATTTTTCTGCATGTTTGACTGAAATATTTCGACATCTTTTTGCTCGGGCTTTTTAAAGTGAAACTCAATTGTATGTATATTGTTCTTAAAATCTGTGAAAGTATAATTACCTTTGTATACTTCCTTATATTTTGCTTTATATTCTTCAAGTTTTTTATCTGTCATAATAATTTTACCTCTTTTAATTTGATGTATAAGCAGGAACACCGTTCCAGATTATTGGTCCGCAGACTTCGCATTCAATATCAATAGACAAATCCTTGTCTCCTGCTTTGCCTTTTTTGCCCCGCTTTTTAGGCTTTACAGTGATCTCGTCTAGTACAGCAATACCGTCTTTTTCATAAATTACAATAACCGGAAAAGGTGGAACATTGTAAAGCCCGCCAAATGATGCTGAATATAAATTAAGCATTTCATACTCTGCCATTTGCATACTTATCTTGCAATCTGCTTTATATTTGCCCCGTCCTGTACCTATATATACATTCCTGTTGTTGTACTTTGCTTCTGATTCAAACTCATCACTGTACTCAATACTTTCAAACATTAACATCGGACCTATAGGCAATGTTACTTTTATGCTTGCTCCGTCATATAAAACACCGTTTACAATTGCTTGACTCATATCAATTTACCTCCAATGCAGGATTTCTATAAAAAATAGTTCCCTTAATAATCCCAATATATCCCTTAGGCGTTATAGCAAGCTCAAAATTAAGCTCTTCAGATGTCAGGATATTTTGACCGTCCGGTATTGTAAGTTCGAAGAAAGATATTTCGCCTGACTTTAACATGTCTTTTAACGGCATGCATGAATCAGATTTAAAGTATTCAAGCCCTTCGGGGCTGCCGTCTTTCTTGTTGACATTTACATCGTCATTAAGGTATTCAACCTGTCGTTCATAGACAAGAGTCAATGCCTTATCAAGCACCCTTCTTTCAGGAGCGCATCTAAAATCACTTGTCAGGTCTGTCATCATCCTGCCACGCGAAAAGTATATTCCCGATTTATTATTGTATGTTACAGGAGTAACATAACCGGCATCGTCAAGATCGGATAAATGTACATCATTGATATCTTCTGGATATATCTTTGTAAGTCCATCGATAGCGCCGAGTTTTACCTTACCCGGTCTTTCCTGTACTTTACACATTGCAGCTAATTGACCGCAGTAATGTCCTAAAGGACTTCGTATATCGACAGAGCTGTTCATGTCATTGGTTTCGCAATGCAATGCAACGACTTGAATTCGTTTTAAAGAGCCGACTGGTCTTTCTAAATTTGTCATTGCAGTTACATATTCATCGATGGTTTCGGCGGATGTTAAATATCTCGCCTCAAAAACAGCCATTTTAAAATTATTTTTAGCCGCTTCGGTTTCAAGCCGTGTATTGATGCTAGTCCATAGTGCTTTATCTGTAGGTCCTACAATTGCGAATATTGAAAATTTCTTTTTTGACAAAATGAAAGATTCTATTGCTTCAAGATATTCCGAGTTGGTAACAGTTGGCGCTGTTGTTGTAAATGAAAAGGCGTCTCCTTCAACAAATGATTTTTGCTCGCCTGTTGGATTACCCGGATTAAATGTTATTGTAAGTCCTGTTTTAGGGATCACATAAGTACCCGGAGTATTCGGGACAGTGATCCTTTTTGATTGAAGATTATCGATTACATAATGAAATACCGCCTCATTCAATCCGCCTGTGGAATCAATAACGATCTTTATTTTATACTCATTACGTGGATCGCCGGCAACGGCTATAGTACCAATACCGGCATTGTTTTCATCTGGTATTACTTCCGATTTTGTACCCGGAATTGATCCTGTTAATGCTTTTGCATATACAGTAGGTTTTTTCTTTAATGAAAAAGCGCCCTGTAAAAAATCTCGTAAAGGTCCATCGCCAAAGGTCCCTTCCACCTTTGAAAAATCGTTTAAAGATATAATGTCGGCAGGTACTATCTCGGATACTCCGATAGCTGCAATTGCGCCGGATGGGAATCCCGCGCTTGCGCCCATCCTTCCGTCTTGGATGTCGTATTCTATTTTATTCTTCATTTACAGCCTCCATGTTTTCATTTTTTCTCTTTCTTGTTGTTTTACTTTTGTCCTGTATTTTTTCATCTTTTTTGCCGTATAAAAAGAAATTGATTGCTTCCTCGTATTCTTTTTGTGATAATTGTTTGCCGGCGCCGAAGTTGTTTGCAACTACCATTCCTGCAAAAATATGATCCTTTGTTTTTAATTCTTTTTTCCAGTCTTCAATTGTCTTTAAATCCATATCATTCATTATTTAACCCTCCATTTAATGACGTAGACGGCGGTAATGTCGGAATTTTTTCCGGCGGTTTACCGATTTCCATTGATATTAAAACAAAACAGCTTTGCATTGCGCCGTCTTTATAATTTGACGCATAATCATTGCTATGCTCTGTTTTAATATCGATAGTACCTTTACGTTGACCAATAGACCACGTCCTCGGAATATATGACAAAATGGTTTCAAGGATCATGTCAGTATCTTCTTCGGTCTTGCCGAATACTTTTATCTCAATAGGTATCTTACGATTACCCCGTATATCAATTTTATATAACCCATCGGCTGTATATTTAATAGTCCTTGCGCTGCGTTCGTCAAAATTACCATCAGCAGTTAAGAGACTGACAAAATTACCTGTGCGTTTTGATTTTTCATTATCCTCATCAACTTTATTTCGGACAATTTTAAAATGAGGACCAAGTCCGTCTTTAACTGCTTTTTGCAATAAATCCTTTGCCGCAATTATTACGCTTTTTTCACCTATATCCATTAACCAGCCTCAAATAATCTTGTAATAACTGGATCACCGAATACCCTGTTTTCAAAATCAGCAGGTACACCAAGAAACCGTCTTTGCGGTATTCTCAATTCTTTTTTTCTGACAAATTGATTACCTATTTTAAAAGTCATATAATCTTTTTTTGCTCGTATGACTTCACCAGTCATATGTATTCGTCCATAAAGTAACGGCGTTCCGGCTTCAACACCATCCCTTATTATGTTATAAGCAATACTTGCGCGTAAATTGCCTTTATCCAGTAATGTCTTCCCGCCTGTATTCTCTGCCCTATTAGATTTTGGCCAGGGTTTTCCTGTCTCGGGGTCTTTTTCTCCCTCAAACGCCTCCATGCTGACTGCAATAAGCTCATTGCCTATGAAGTTATTAAGCGTATCAACAGCTTCGAAAGACAGTTTATCAAAATATCTTTCTACCTGTTGGAAATCATATTCAATACTGTAACCAGCCAATCAAATAAACCCTCTCATATCAAGTTTTGGTTTTGACTTGTACGCAATAAAATCATCAGCCGGCTTGACAGATTCTCCTGTGTCAGTCTTGACCGGCAGATTAAAGGTGCCAGCTGCGACTTTTTCTAAAAACTTCAAGGCTTCATCCTTGCGTTTTATAATTGCTTTATCAGCCTCGCTGTCATTATTTACACCGGCATCGATTAGTAATTCTGCGATAGTTATATTTACCGAAAATATTTTTATATTATCAGGAACCGGATTAAGCGGTACTGGATAACGCGCAGATAGATAACCGTCAATCAGTTGACCGGATCCTGCGATTGCATTCTCAATAGTATTAAGATTTTCGATCTGTGAATAAATTATCAAGAACTTCTTTTTTTCCTCGATGCTTAATGTACTCAAGGCATATTTCTCATTTATCAATACATATATTGAGTCAACAAAAGCTTTGTCCCCTGTATTAAGCCCGGCAAACAAATCGTCATATTCCTGCTCTTTCAAATTGTCAGGGAATGTAACCTTGCCGAGATTTATCAGCTTGTCGATATCAACTTTTGCAACAAGATCGGAAATATCGCAGTAAGGCATATTTCCTCCGTTTACAATACGTCTTGTATTGAGAAACAAAGCTCGTCGGAAACGACATGCTCTTCGATGTCGCAAGCAACCTGTATCTCGTACCCGCCCATAATGCCCTTTGTAGGCGCATCCCATTTGCGGACTATATAACCGTTACCGTCTGCTCCTGGATATTGAACGATTATAGTCTTCATGCCGCAAGGAACGTCTTTTCTTTCATCAACATAAGTAAACATTACATTGTTGCCCCAGATAACAGTCGGGTTTGATGATTTGTCGGCTTTTTGCTTGCCAAAATCTGCTTTACCTTTTGCTATTAAAACTCTGTCGATCCTAAAAAGTTTTGCTAGAGTATCTTCGTTGACTTTTTTTATCATGTTTGCTTCGCCCAGTTTTGCGATTAAAACCGGGTGGAATTCTAACACGTCAAAAACACCCTCGGGAATTGTCACAAGATTCGGTCTGTAGTAGCATGAGCTAATAGCATCTAAAAAGGCAAGATAAGGATCGCCGCCTCCGTTAGTCCATTTATTTGTTTTTGCCGATCCTGTGCCGGTTAATGATATGCTTCTGCCGGGAAGGTTAAGGAATTTATCCCTGATTCGTCTTTCCTGATTTTTTTCAATATTATCAACACAATCCTGAATAAAATCTTTATCAGCTTTCACGAATGGACCAATTTTTAATATTGCTTCATCTTTTTTGATTAAGATTTTATTACCATGCTGTGTCGTGTTATACGGCGTTTTTGTACCTGTCTTTGTGATATTTTTTGCTTCGCCATTTTCGGAAAATGTATCGTCAACAACCTTGAATGCTTGCTCTTTTGTGTAAGTGTAATAAACGCCTGTCGGAGTTTCTACACCGACCCTTGGCGCCAACTGCGCCCCGACGAGTCCTTCTCGTGCTTTGATAGCATGATCGTTAGCAAGACCAGTTGTAAGCATATCTATATTTTCTATTGTTCTTGGCATTTCTTTTCTCCTTTAATTTTAATTATTAAAAATTATGAAATAACTACTGTCCCTCTTTCAACAAAAAGATCGACATATTCGTCAGCGTTTCCTCCTTCAAGAAAAAGACCCGCTGTCTTGTATGTTCCCGGATTCGTTGGCAATTCAACATATTTACCCGCGGAATTAATAATCGCTCTTTTGCCAGCTCTGACTGTTGCTCCGGCAATTACCTTAGCCACACCTGTAAGCACAATGCTAAGGTTATCATTATTGCTTTCTTTTTTTTCAAGTCGCTGATTTTCAAACTCATAGGGACCTAGATAATCGTTTGTCCCATTAGCTAACACAACCGAATTTTCATCACTGTCTTGAGCGCAGGCATAACCCGGCTTTATCTCTCCTTTAACTTTATATGGTCTTTCATATTTCATCTTTTATCTCCTTCGTCGTCAAATGCCTGAGGATTCTTTGCAAAATATGCTTTTGCCGCTTCCTCATAACTTTCTATCTTATGTTCGATTTGAAAAGCCTTGATCTGCTGATATACATCGCCGATCTGCTGGTTGCTCTGTCCCTCGCCGGTAGCAAAGTGCTTGCCGGAAAGATCAACAATAGGCTTTTTTTTGCTGACAATTGATCTAAATGCTTTTTTTTGCTCGTCATTCAGACCTGCATCAAACGCAATATATTCCGGTAAATCTGCAGGCATGATAATTCCGTTCTCTTTCAATTTGCCGAAGAATGCTGTTGATTCTTCAGTTTTATTCATATTCTGGAAATTAGCCTGATTCTTTTCCAAAATATCTATTTTCTGATTTGCAGCCTCAAGCGCTTTTATTGAAGCGTTTAAAGTTTCTTGCATTTGACTAAACTGCTTTTTTTCATCTTCTGTCATGGGTTCATTCTCCTTGTTGTTTTGTATATTTTGAATTGAAAAGGATTTGAAAAAATCTTTTTCAAGTTTGATTGCGGATATAAAATTGGATTGTATTTGTTGATCTTTACCAAAACCAAATAATGCTGGTACTATTGCAAAAGGATTTTGCGGCGGTGTACGTCCTAAAAATGCAAGTCCAGTAATATCAATTTGTTTTTGACCATCTCCAATTATTTCAGGGCTAACATATAGTAATTGTCTTTTTGCAATTTTATCTTTAAGATAATCATCAAATTCATAATCTACTGCAAAAATCTGCCCTCTTTGATTAATTCTTAGAACTGTAATTTCACCATGCGACAATTCATCATCATCATTGATTATCTGCCATGGATATTTATGCCCGACAAAACAGGATAATCTAATTTTTGTTTCATTAAAACGATTCACAAATTCGTTTAACACATCGAGATTTGAATAATCGCCCTGCGGGTATTTCCCTTTTTCAAACATTAAGAATTCTTTAGGCATTGCTTTTCCTTATAAACTCAACCGGATCAATCCAGTTTGAGATAGTTTTGTCATAGCCCCATGGAAATGCAGGTAAAGCGCCACTGTCATAAATACCAACATGCAGGTGAGGCAGGCTTTCGCCCTTTGAAGTAAAATTAATTACTTTGCCGATAATTTCGCCTTCCTTAACCTTGTCTCCGACATTCCTAAGCCGCGTTATATGACCATATAACGCCATAAACGATTTGTTTTTCAATTGATGCTTTATGATTATTACTCCGCCCGGACTTGACGGATACATACTGCCAAAACCCTTTACATTGGCTGAAAACTCAACAATGCCGTCTGCAATGCTTCTTACAATTGTTCCTTGCGGACAATCAAAATCATAGCCAAGATGTATTCCTTCCGGGTATTTAATACCAAACCTGCGGAATCTCCCATAATCAATGCTTACAGGCATAATCATATTTTTTCTCAAATCGAATTATTTTGATATCTCAAAATATCATCTGGAATATCAAAAATCAAAAAAAGTAGTTGACAAAATTATTTGACGCAAGTAATTGCCTCAAATAATTGAGTCAAATAATTGACGCAAATAATTGCCTCAATTATTTGAAAAAAATGCTTTTTCGCTGATCAAAACTTGATCTATGCCAAAAACATCAATTCTTTAATGATTTTTGAACTCATTGAACGAGGTAAAATAGCAAATGAATATTTTTATACATTAAGAAAAAAATATGCTAAAAAAGGGCTATTTTGTGTTGATTTATTTTGGAAAAGAATATATAATATTATTCAGAATAATAATTATGATCAGGTAAAAATCCTAACCGCAGCTTGTAAGAAATTACAGGGGATACTGAGAGGATAGCCGGTCTCTCCATAATTATTATTCTTTTTTTATATAGACAATTCCTTTTTTATTTAAATCCTCAATATTAAATCTCTCGGCAGTACTTAAAGAATAGGTTGTATTTTCATTTTTTTTTGTAAATGCTATTTTTATACATTCCTTTTCATCAATTTTTTTTATGTATAAAATCGTCTCTTCTTTATATCTATTGATTTCCTTTATAATTATATCTGGATTTTTTATTATCGAATACATTTTTCTTAATTCTGTATCATTAAGCTGTCTTGGTTTATTTTTTCGTTTTGAGTGTAATATTTTTTCATCTTTTAAGAATAACCGCGGATCATTCAACTTTACAATATTATCAATTATTAACCTTTCGTATCCTTGTGATTTATAATCTTTTTTCCTTACCTCATCGATCCAGTTTTCCCACTCGGTTTGAGTAATCTCGATTTTTTTAAGACCTTCCATGTAACTTTTTTTAATCTCATCCATTGCATATATATTTTTTCCTTTATCATCTTTACCAGTTATATATTTTTTTAAATAATCATACTTAGCCCAGTCAGGCGAATATTTCGCCTGTCCCGGGTTATACTGCCATTCATCAGGACAGAATTTCTTTGTCTTGCAGAATTCCGGGGTCTCCGTTAATATCTCAATACCTCTCTGTGCTGCCTGTGCTTCTGTTATAGAATAAACCGAGCATCTACAACGCCAGCCGTTAGGTGGATAATATATATCCCAGAAAGGATCGTCATACCTGAAAGCCTTACCATGTATCGCTTTGTGCGTTGCCCTTGTGCGGTCATCCATGATTGCAGAATAAACCCAGATCGGGCGAAGACCAGTACTCCTCATTAATTCACTATATCTACCAGCGGAGTATGCGGTCATCATGTTGGTTTGATATATTATATCAAGTCGCCAATTAAGATATTTTTCGTTTTTTTCCTTGCTCTTGTCTTCGCGCCCGTACCAGCCTTTCTCGATAAGATGTTTCTTAAGCCCGTCTGAAAACATCTTTCGGGTCAAGCCCTTTTCCATCGACTCTGTTGTATACTGAAAAATAATATCTAATACTTCGGTATTGATTGTATGTGCTATTGTGAATGCATGCGAATGCTCACCTTGTTTTAAGTCATTCCAGTTTTCGGAAGGAATGATTTTTTTGCTTTTAAGAAATTTTAAGGCATCTGTAGGATAGAAATTATCTTTTTCATTCGCAAAGGTTTTTAATAGCCGATTAAACTTTTTTTTTTACTCTTTTCAAATGCGCCGACCTGTCTTGACATATATTGAATATTATCCATTACCCGACAGACTTCATCTGTGTTCAATTCTGGATACTTCTTTATAATGATTTCAAAGACTTCCTTGTAATCGCTTGCCTTTTGTATTTCTTCAAACAGTGCATCGATTATATCATCAACTGCATTTTGAAAATCTGAGGAGTGTTGATCAGCGTATTCATTGAGTATTTTATAATTCTTTAATTCCTGCTTATCTTCATTTGTGATTTTTGGTTTATCTGCGAAGATGGATTTAAGCTTATCAAATAATCGCCTGCGCGGTTTTACTATACTAAAATTGTCAGACTGGGATTGAGTTACTTCTTCAATGTCGTCTTCTTCATAACCGTATGTTTTAACCAAATATTTTTTAGTCGGCTTAAAAGCGCTGAAGGCAAATACTTTTGCATCACGGTCAGCTTTTTCAATCTTAAGTTTTTCTTCCTCGATGAACGCAAATTTTGGCGGTATCGCATTTTCGCCGAAATTAAAGAATGTAATATATTTGATTATTGTATTAAATGACTGAATTATTCTCGATTTGTCCCAAAAATTTAAATCTTCACGCACAAGATCATGAACTTTAGCAAGCGCATAACTGCCTTTATCTCCTGACGATGTAGTTAATGACTGACCTAAGATAGTTATAGTAATTTCTTCATCCGCAGCAGCTTTATAATCCTTATAAACCAGACTCGATTTGTCTTTCTGTCCTGACTCATGAATCTCGACTTTTGAGCCTTCAGGTATAGCTGCAACTGCATCTGACACCATAGCCTCAAGAGCATCAAGCAGTTTTAATTTCATTTCTTCACGCGATAACGGATACGTCCCGTAAATAAAAGCACTCCCAAATTTTTCAACAAAGTTAGTCCACCACATCCAGCCGTTTTTTTTGAAAGTTGCGGGCCAAAAACATTTTGACAACAACTTTTCTCCAAAAGGATTGTCATAACTTGCCCTGTGTTGTATTGTAATGAATTTAAACGGCGGTAAATCCTCATAATCATTAAAGCCTTTTTTCAAGACCATCTGATTATCTTTATTCCATGTAAACCATTCCGTAGGTTTGCCGACAATATCCTGTATATACCAATAATTCCCGTCTGAAGCATATAAGATTTCTTCGGGTTTAAATCCATACAGAATATGCTCCATCATTTCATTGATGATGAACGGAATATTTAAATTGCTGAAATTCTCCACAATAAAATCGTATGCTTTTTTACTTAAAGCATCTTCTGCTTGCGGGACTATATTCCATTGATCGCTTGCAACAGCAGAAAATCTTACCGTGATGTTTGACGATAGGCGACCATCAATAAGTATATCCCTTAATGCAGTTATATCCTTGCCCATTTTTCGTAATATCGGATCAGGATCAGGAAGGATGGATAATAAATATCGAAAATCCTGAACTTTTATTGCAGTTGCAAAATGCCCGGGCTCAAGCTTTATTGATTCTTTGCTGATCGGCTTTCCATAAGCATCGAGTAACATCAATAACCCTCCAAGATTTTACTTCTACGATGATTTACCTTTCTCGTCTCCGGAAGCATTACTTTTCGTCTAGACATCTCAAGGATTTTCCTTACCGCCATCTCAAGCGCATCGGGTGCATCGTCATTCTCGCCGTCAGGAAATTCATAAAGCTGATCTATCAATATTTTTTGATCTGGATCATCTTTATTAAAAAGTATTTTTTGATTTTCAACAGGACTGGATAATGTAGCTTCAATCCTGGCTATTTTATTCTCATTGTTTGTTAGTGCTTCATACGGTAGAGGGAAACCTATTTCTTTTTCAACTGTCTCGAATGCTTCTTTAACTGTTGATATATTCGTTTTATCTTTTGTAACATCTTCAAAAAACATTCTTTCAGGGTTACAATTATTGTATATTTCGTACATACCTTTTATGTGCTGACTCAAGCGTTCCCGTTTAATTCGCGCTTGTAAAACATAATATTTGCCTTCAATCAACGCTAAGCATACAGTTGCTTTAAAGTCGCCCTTTGCAGTCATCGAAAAATCACTCGCAGAGATAACCATATCAAATGATTTATCCATAAGCTCAACTATACTGAAATACTTCATGTTTGACTTATCAAAAATCCTGCCATCAATGGGCTTGGGAATGCATAGCATTTCCTGATTGTAATTAGCGGTTCCCATTTTTTCTTTAAGTTTTTTTAATCTTTCTTCCGGGAACTTGTTAGCCCATGTTGGCTTTCCTTTTTTCTCTGCTGGATATATAAAGGTTAAAACAGGCGGTATGCCATTATCTTCATCGCCTTTATATAGAATTGATGCAAAACATCTATCATTAAGGAATGTTGCACAAATATGACAGGTATATTCCTTATCCATAGCTGGAAGTATCTTTACCAAGAGCCAATTAACTGCTTCGAGTACAAATTTTTTTGATTTCGCCTTTTTATCGCTCTGTGGATCATCTATATTAATTGAAGTCGGACGGTGAGGACCAAACACCAGTCCTCGAGGATCTTGGCCAATACTTATTGCATGAACACAGATCGAAGTATTATATAATTTGTTTTTTGCAACAAAATAACCTATCGCCTGACGTGAATTATCAGCAAAAAAACAACCGAAATCGCTTATCAATTTTGAATTATATTTTAATTCAAGCAGAATACGTCCTGTAAAGATTTTTGCCTTTTTTTCAACATAACTTGAGACAAGATTATATACACTTTTTGCAAAACATATTTTATGTAACAAATCTATAAAAGTAAAAAATGTTGACTTACCGAATCCGCGCGCTGTGATTATCATCACAGGTTCATTTTTTATATTGCTTATCTTTTCCCATTCACTATGAAAAGGAGCATTTTTATCGCAAACATACTCTGGAAAATATGTCCTTGCAAAAAACCATTTATCATTTTTTGATTTCTCAAGCCTTTCTTTTTTAGCTTCTGTGCTGTTATCATCAAAAGCCGGACGGCTTAATATTTCGGATTTGAGACGCCTGTATTCTTTTTCAAATTGCGCAAAGGTCTTTATCTTTTTCATAATTTATTTTCAATATAAGCCTTTAATTCATTTTTAATTTCCTCGTAATGCTTGACAAGTTCATTCCTTAAAATTAAATCGTTTTTTTTAAGGTACTCGTCAATAACGTTAAGCAAATCAAAAGCCGCGCCGATATACAGTTGCCGCGGATTCATCTTTTTTAAATTGCTGATATGTTTTGACATTGCATCAGCTATTCTCGGATCAAGCATTAGACCGGGGTCTTCTTTGATTTTTAAAACAAGTTCTTTCACGCTTTCAAGATATACCTTTTCAAGCTCTGTCGGCGAAAGATTGTAAATAGACCGCCTTTCATCCCAGTCTTCATTATTCTCCTCACCTTCGCGTTTCCACCGGTAAACTGTTGCCTCGGAGATTTTCAATAATTTTGCTATTTCTTTTATATTTTTATTTTCACAAATATATAACCTTTTTGCTTCCTCTTTATCCATTTGACAGCCTTTCGAATTCTTTTTCAATCTCGCCGTTTAACTCATTAATTGTATTGATTGCATCCTGTATCGTCAGCTTAAATGCAACATAAAATATTTCCACTATAGCAAGGAGTTTCATTTTTTCGTCCGGGTAAATCTCATTATTAACGATCTGCTTGATTGATTCATTTATGATCTCGATATGCGGGTTATGCCAGTTATCAAATTTTTGCAAAAAAATATCCGGTATGCCGTTTATGATCCTGTTTTTATATTTGATCTCAATTTTTTTTGCTTCTATATTATACTGATCTATGTAATCAAGAAAAAATTGTATGAGTTCATCGCATTTGATTTGCTGACTTTGATTGATTAACATTTCTGTATTAATTACATAATTCCGGAACTTCTGTCTGAAGTTTCGAAATAGTAGCTTTAAAAACTCCACAACAATTGTCTTTTTAATCAATGATTTAATTTTCAACGCAGGAATATCTCTTTTCTCCCATTTCAAAAGGTCGGCGAAAAACGGATGGTCCGCAAGCGATTGAGTAACACAGGGTTTTTCTTCTACCCTGATTGATTCTACTACTGACGGTGTAATAGGCGTTTTCGGTTCGATATCAAACTCAAAGTCGCCTTTTTTAAATGATACCTTACCTATCTTTTTAATTAATAAAAAAATACCAGTTATTATTAAAAAGATAACAAGTATTGATAAAATGATAAAAGCGATCAATGAATAAATGTTATTTATCCTTGTCAGATTTTCGAGTATCTGCTGCATTATCTTCCTTCCTTAAATCAATATAATTAGCTTTATGAATTATCTGGTTTATCAATTCATCTATATATGCTTTTAATTTAATCGCATATTCTGTTGATTTATTTAGATATTCATCAATTGACATATCTTCCTTAACTTCATGTTCTGGGACTTTATATATAACAATAGGCGTTGTGGTAACGCATGAAACAAGAAGACAACAAAAAAGAAGCATAAATATTTTTTTCATCATTTTATTTCTTCCCAGATTTTTAAATATTCTTTTAAAGTTTTTGCAGATTTAGCTTTAAGCAATAAATCATTCTGTTTGTCAATGATTTCCTGTTTTTTAAGATATTCATCCTTCATTTTTTTGTAATCCTGAACTATCAGATTTTTTTCTCTTTTTAAAACAACAACCTGGTTATTTAAATTAATCGCTATCGAAGTTACAACCACACTATAAACGACAGATAAAAAAATAATTATTGCGATAATAATAAAAATTATAAGTTTGATATTCATAAAGTAACAATAAAACGTATAAATCAGAAAATCAAAAAAAGTAATTGACAAAATTATTTGCCTCAATTATTTGACGCAAATAATTGCCTCAAGTAATTGCCTCAAATACTTTTAAAAAATGCGATGTTTGTAATCAAAACCTGATTTATGCGTTATAGACGGGTCTATGCTTTTAGTGTGATTTGACATACATAACTTTTTTTTGAATCTCACGGATCCATGAGACTGATTTATTATATTTTCGTGAAATATCAATTATAGATTTGCCGGTTTTCAAATCATCGATAATTGATAGTTCTTCCAATTTGCGAGATATATTTTTTGAAAAGTAGATTGATGACCCTTCAAAATGCTTTGATACTTTCAAAAAATTATCAAGACCAATTATCTCAAGCAAATCATTTTGATCTGATGTTATGATGCCTTCAATTGTTTTCAGATCGACCATTGTTATTCCCCTTAATGACAAATATATATCATAAGAATTCAAAATGCAAGTTTTTTTTATCTCAGATGATTTATTGCATTAATAATCTTTTCAACATCACGTTGAGAGATGAACGCAACGTTTTTTTTGACAATATTAAAAATAAAATTTTGCAATGCACTGATAGAGTGATCTCTGACGGCAAGGTTTGAAAGCCAGAGTGCGATTATTTTTTTCTTTTGGAGAGGACTGCACCCCCAAATCTGTTGATTGTCAATTTTACGCATATTTGACTTAAATCCTAAAGATGCAAAAGCATCCATAAGCTTTTTAAATTGATTATCATTTAAATCTTTTGAGGTTGTTACACCGAAACTTTTTAACATCAATCTGTAATTTTCATCTGCAAGCTTTAATTTGTTTTTTGCAATATGAATGAGAGCGATTTTATTTCTTGACAGCATTAGATACCACCTCGCTTAGCATTCTGGCTAGATCATCATCGTATCTTTCTTTTTCATTAAGAATATAGTTAATATAATTTAAGGTTTTTTCGCCGATTCGTTTATTTTTAACAGAGCCTATGCCGGCGTTATAAAACGCGAGAGCTTTAACTTTATTATTATCAGCGCTATCAAGACAGTTTCTTAAATAATTAACAGCGTGCATAATGTTGGCTTCTGGATTAAAAAACTCCCTGTTTGTCAGATAAGGGAAAGTTGCGCTGTTTAACTGGCATAACCCTCTATCGATGCTCCAGACCTCCTTTGTCTCAGGATCGATGTTTAGATTTACAGCGCGAGGATTAAAACGGGACTCTGCTTTCATTAGAGCGACAAAGAGGGCAAGATCGACATCGTACATTCTCGTATATTTTATCGAATACTCGGCAATCTCTTTCTTACCCGTGATTTTTGTAAAATATTCAAGTTTGATTTTTTCTTCGAGTTCAAGAATGTTTATGTAGTTATACCTGATTATTTTTTCTTCTTTATTTTTGCCCATCGTCATGCCACATAAGATAGTGGCGATAACTAGCGCAATAAATGTCGCAAATAATGTTGTTGAATTAACATCCTTCATTACGATTTCCTTTTTTTAATCCAGCAACTCATCGAATGTAAGCCAATCTTTTTTAATCAATAACAAATCAATATATCCATTTAGATCAACCAGATCATTTTTTTGAATAGGTCTTTTTTCTTCCCTGCATTTTTTTATCCTGCCGAGTTTGTCATTTATTCTCACACAGATTTCAATTGTTTCAGGGTCATCAACCGGAAATATTTCAAGCGGATATAAAGCGCTGTCCCCGTACTTTATGTTTTTTGCTATTAAAAATTTTGATTTGTTTTCATGTAAGATTTTAATTTTATCTTGCGTTGTCACAACTATCCCCCTTTTTAAAATTGTGGTCTACAGCCAGGAGCCCCTGTTAGTTCAGCAGGGTGAGCAACTATAGACCACAGACAAAAATGCTTTTACAATTGGCTCTTCAAAAGCTCTTTGTTTACTTCCTCGCGATTTGCTTCGCAGAAGAATTCGTTTTTAACTTTACGCACCGCATCAACTGTTGCTAGCGCTTCATCTTCAAGATCAGCCATTTTTTCTTTATCCGGCTCTTCCTTGATCCTGATATATTGAAACATTTTTAGTTTTTTCAATAATTCAAGAGTTGTCTTTTTAATCGTAATGCTTGTTGATTTTCTGTAACCAAAACAGCCAAAAGTTAACTCAACTGTTTTTTTGTCCTTAAAAAACTCATCCTTGTTGTATTCCGCATAAGCGCCTAGAAGGCTTGAAAGCTCTGCTATCTTGTTTCTTAACTCCTCGCCTTCCTTTACAGCTTTTTCCTTGATGTCTGCGATTTTTTGTTGCGCAGATGCATCTATAGCTTCGAGTTCACGTTCTGCGATCCCGATTTCCTTTAAAATCAAATCGGCTTCATCAAGATTGTTTATCTTTGTCAATTTAGGTTTTAATCTAGCCATTACTTTTCTCCAATGTTTATTTTTTTTTACTGCCTACAGCAGTGTGTTTTACGAAATTTTCAAAAATCAATAAATCATAATGATCTGCCAGGATTTCATTCCCAAGATTATCAAAATCGTTATTGAGATTATTAATTTCATCTTTAAGATTTATGACTTCGGCATTTACCATAATCTTAATCTCACCTCACTAAAATATTTGAAGATCGCATTACGACCTTGCTCGCTTCATTAACATCGTCAATTGTGATTTTTTCTCTCGCATTTTGCTGTGCAATTTCATGAGATTTGACCATGAGTTTTGTTAGAGTACCAATGCAGTTTTTTGATTTTTCAAAAAACAGACTGATTATTTCATGGCTTATGTCTTTCCAGACAGCACGGAGAATCTTTTCCGCATCTTGTATCGTATAATGAACCTCTTTGATCGACAGATCAAGCACTGTCCCCACACGGCGCACAAGCTGCTGATGATCTTCTTTTTGATCCAAGAGGTTATTTATAAGCCTCGGCAAACCGGCAAGCACAATGCCGATTTCAGCATCGTCAGAGATATTCCTCAAAAGTTGCAAACAGTTTTCTTTAAGATAATCCGCTTCGTCTACAATTATTACCCAGTTTTTGCCTTTCAAGTAATTGACTATATTTTCATAAACCGAAATATTACCGCCTTTTATTGCAATGCCAAGCTGGCTTGCAAGCGAGCGAATCAGAGCTCCGGTTGAGCTGCGGTTTATTTTTATATATAAAGTCCCTTTGTTTTGCTCGATGTATTTTGCAATCGTCATCGACTTCGATGTTCCTGCTTTGCCCACTATGATACCAAAATCTCTATCGCGCTGTGCGCTGTTAATCACTTTGAAGATAGGCTTTGTCGCATTGATCTGTACGTAAGGTATTTCAATTTTGTTTGCTTCACGTTCGAGCCTTTCAAGCCATGTCTTAATCTTCGCTTCAAGTTTTTTAATATCACCGTTGTAATATCCGCCCTTATAGCCCGTTAACAACTGGTCGGATACTCCGATCTGTTCGGCAATACTCACCTGTGTAACACCCTTCGATCGTAATTCATCGAGCTTAACAAGAAACTTTTCATGAATGTTCATGTCGTACTCCTGATAATTTGTTTTTGTCTCCATAAAAAATTACCCTCCCAGGTTTTTTATATTTAAACCGCGAAGTAGCTCACGGCTTTTTGCTCGTCTTTTTTTTCCTGAGCAAGTTTTTTCCTTTTTTCTTCTTCAACTTCCTCGAGCGCAAGCTCTTCGACTGTCTTGCCAGTCATAACGATCTTCAATTGTTGGTTAAGTATTTTTTTCTCTGACTTGATAGCCTTGCGCTTCCTGCGAATATTGTCTTCGGTTATCCCCGAGTCAAACAGCACGTCATTTTTAGCCTCGCAGATATATTTTCCGTCAACATCATAGACTTTAAGCTTTCCGACATCGTTAATGTCGCGCTTGACCATAAGCTTAACGCCGGTGGATTTGTAAAGGATCAACTCCGGGGCATGATAATAAATGCCCTCAAGCTGAATGCCATTACGACGCACAGATACAAATGCAGTTTTAGCACAGATCTGATTGAGATATTCCTCCGGTATATCGATCCTTATGTAATCCTTGATGCCTTCGTTAAACACTTCATCGGGAGTCCTAAGATTCATACCGTCGCCGGAGTGTTCATGCTCTGCGTTATATTTTGCAACATATTTTTCGAACTCTCTTTTGACTTCTTCGATTGTCAGATTGATATTATCCTTGATCTGTTTCCAGTTGGCTTTATGCTCTTCCAAACTGATTGAAGTATTTGACCCGATATATCCCGAAAGAGTCTTTGAGAATTCCTCGCATACAACACGGAACCAACGCTCAACCGGCTTTGACTGTCCGTGATAGGGCCAACAGAAGATTACTTTAATCGAAAGACTTGCAAGCACTCCATTGATTTTTACTTTTTCATCTTCGTTAAACTCAAGATCAAATCCATGCAAACGTTTTGATCTGTAGTCCTTGCCGTTATCGAAATATACGATCTTTGGAGCGCCGTATAACATTACAGCCATTAAGAAGGCTTCAAGTATTGACTGCGTTGACGGATATCTTGACAGTGCAAATCCTACGATCTTACGTGATCTCATATCTTGAAAGACGGTTATCCACGGGCGATAAACTCCGCCGGATTCATCTCTGGCATAAACATCAAGCTGATGATGATCGGAGCACCATTTTTCCATAACCGGAAAATTATATTTTCTAGGAATATACGGCATAAACTTATCATTGAGTGTTTTACTTCCTTTTCGTTTCCATGCGCGCAAAGCGGGAGACAACTGATTGACAAGCCTCTTGATCGTTGAATAACTTACCTGATTTTTCTTTTCCGGGAATACTTCCAGAAATTTCTTGAAGCATAATTTTGCAGACCATTTCTTTGTTGTAAGATACATGTTAAGGATAATCTGCTTGTCGCTTATTGTTAATGTCTTCTCGCCAGCGCCGTTTGATTTCTTCGCATAATTTGTAACAAGACTTTCAAAATGACCGTCCGGACTTTCTCTCTCCCAGCGCCATAATGTTACAACATCGATTGATGGATATTGCCTCGTTATTTCAGGGGACAGAGCTAGTCTGCCGGCATTATATAGCAGACAATATTCATCGCGGGAAAACCTCGAGTTTTTATAATCATTCAAAATGGAAGCTTTGATTATGCCCCGCTTCATGTCATTGCCTGTCGTGTCGGCAAGTACGGCAATCTGCTTTTTCCTAGACTTTTTATTGATCGTTTTTTCAATGATAATTTTTTGTATATCCAGAGGCAACCCGGCAATATCAAATTGCCGTTTGATCCCGCCCTTTGCCTGTTTATCTCTTGATACCCAGCATTCTTTATATGAACGTCTTGATACCGTCGATTTTGAAAGCCCTGTAATCCTTGCAACCAGTGATAAATCAATCCACTTCATGTTTTCCCCTTACTTCATTTTGATATTGAATTTTTTAGCAACAACAACTCCCCAATTGCCTATTATATCCAGCAAGTTTTTAACATCTTCGCTAAGTGCTTTAATGCTGACATCATTAAGATCCATTGCCTGCAATTTAAGTGTGTGTTTGCGAAAAAAGTTTTTGCTCGCATTTATCTCTTTTAACGTTTCGGTCAGGTCAGAAAAATCACGTTCGAGTTTTTCCTTATCAAGAGTGTGATCTGTGAGTTTTTCCATTGCCTCGATAATTGCTTTTTTATCTCTTTTAAGGCGTACTTCGTCATTTAAATCCTGTTGAAGTCTCGATATTTCATTCAGTTTTCTCTGCAATTCGTCTTCGAGTTCGCTTTTTTGATTATCCAATTCGTCAATTTTCGCGTAAAGCTCGGTTAATTCTTTAGATTCATCGATTTCTGTAATCTGCACATCTTCGGGCAAAAGTGCATGGCGTGCACTTTTCAAATCAGCCAAAAGCGACACATTGTCGCTTTTCAAAACGGACACTGTGTCCGTTTTACTCAAGGTAAGCCATTTATATGCTTCGCTCAAAAGCGTCACGCCTGACGCTTTTAATTCTTCTTTCTTATAGAAAATAGTCATATATCTCTGTGCTGTCCTGACAGTAAACGGCAGATTATTCTCAATCCAATCAATAAAACTGCCATGTTGTATTTTTTCTTTAACAGAAACCAGCATGCTGCCAATCTGTATGGCATTCTGCAAAGTTTTTTCCATCAAGTTTTTAATATCATTGTGAAGGCTAGTGATTTCTTCAATAACCTTTTGTTCGATGTCTTTATTTTTATACGCCATTATCTGATTCATATTGACTCCCTTGTATATTTACAATTGTTTATCATTATTAATGCTTCTCTCTTTTTTTAAAGATATTATTATATTTTTTTGCCATGTTCTTTGAATGCTTCTCAAGCACAGGCTCAGGTATAGAGCATTTGACCATGCATGCCTTACTTCCCAAAAGATACATCATTGTTAATTTATTCATTTTACGCATAACGCCTCCCTGTATTCCCTGCCGTCGCAAGTTTTAATTCCTAAAAACTTATTTATATCACTGTGAGTTTTAGCCATGTCATTTATGATTTCATCTGGGATCGATGGATCGAGGTCAATTTCATTTTCCATTGCGCTTTCTATAATTTTTTTGATAACGAAAAGATTATCAATGTTGTGTTGATGATTTCTTTCTAAAATTGCTTTTTCATCCTTCATTTTGACACCTCCATTTAATCTATATTTAAAAAACACCGGCGGGCAGAATATCGCTCTTGGGGGAGGGCTTTTTATCTCCCCGCCGGTATAACAATTCATGCTACGTCCTTGTAATCAATACCTAAAATCTCACATAATTTTTTTTCTTTATCCTTGCTTTTACGCCTTCCCCACAAAAGATAACAAACGAATACATCAGAGCATCCGAGCATTTTTGCAAGGTCCTCCTGAGTGAGATTTTTGTCAATCATCGCCATAAGAAATTTCTTGTAGCGCTCTTTTTGATTTTCCTTTTTATCTGAAAACTTATGTTTAAGCTTTTTCATTTAACAACCTTTCAAATCTTTATTTTGCGCCCACTGTCTGCGCCTCGAGTAATTCCATGCCGTTAGGTGATAACTGCTTCAATATTGCAATGTGCTTTGTCAAAGCATCCGCAATCCTTGCATCCCTTATTTTATCCGTGTCGTTTTGGAAATCGTAAAGGCATTTCTTGATTGCCAGAGCGTAAACCTTTACTACAACCGGCATGGGTATATCAATAATGCGCAGGATGCTGTCCCAGTCTGTAACAACATTAGCGCTGTCCTGTTTTTTCCAGCGGTAGATCGAGCTTTCATCAACGCCGAGCTCATCTGCTATCTGTGTAACGCTATAGCCCTGCAAATAAAGGTTTATTGCCTTTTCCTTCAATTTTCGTTTTTCAAAGAATGCGCCCTTTTGTAGAGAGTATGTCCCAGTCTTGCGTATTGAGGGCAATACCTCCGATGTAATCCATTTGCGAAACTCTCTAGCTTCCGGTTTGTTTGACCGGATAATCAGAGTGTATAAACCGGATTCGTTGATTAACCACATTTCACGTTCTTGACCTGACTGTAAAAGTTTTACAATCAGCTTTTCATCTTCCTCTAGCTTACTTAAACTATTTGAAACATGACCGAGTCCCAGCACATCGCAAACATCCTTAGCAACAAACCACGGCTCTCCCTTATCGTCTGTCTTCATCCTCACAAGGTGATCGCCAAATGCAAAAGGCACTAAATTATTACTCATCACTATTTACCCTCCATATTTATTGAAACAAGCCCTCCGGTTTGTTATAATCCGGTTACCAAACATAAATCAAACAACCGGAGGCTTATATTATGAAAGAACAGCATCATTATAAAGGCAATTTTCTTTTTAAATTTTACCCGGCTAATCAAATTAAAATCGCTAAAACCTTGATTAATTATTTATTCCCAAAAGAAATAATTAAACTTGCAAAGAACAAATCCCTTGATGCGTATACCTCAACTGAAATTAATCAGTTGGGATCAGAAACTATCACCGCATTGCTTGATCTAAGATTTCCTTTGTTAAAGGAAAAAATCTCAAAGCAATCAAAAGATAATCCTGACAAAACAGTACTACTCTTCCTCCTGATGAACGACGTACTTAAAACTATCATTGGAGACGAGTATATCAATGTACAGTTTTATCTTGCGCAAGACATTCTTATAAAGGCACTGAAAAACAATTTCAAGGAGATAGACGGATAACATCTCAGTAAGTTTTTCAAATTCCATTTCAAAGACTTTATTGAGTCCAGAGCCTGTTAAGTTTTCCTTGTTTTTCAATTTAATGCTATGCTTCGAGACAACAATTAAACCATGTGTAACTTTATTATCATGAATTACGTCAAGAACAGTATCAAGCTTATTTTGAAATTCTTTTTTAGCTTTGGAAAATTCCTTGATTTTAATCCAATTCAGTTTTATTTTATCAGACATAGTTTATCTCCTCATTGTAACTTTGAATTTGACAATTCAAAATATTTTGATATACTCTTTTTAAAGGAGTTTTATTTTTATGACTTATTACAAGTTCTGTCTTAAATGCAAAAAGATATTTAAAAACGTTAAATATCTTGCCTGTCACAATGCGGGCATTTTATTAATAACGGAGTCCCGCATTGTGAATCAGCAATTACAGAAAAAGACGGAACATTTTGTCCTTATTGCGCAAAACAAATCAAGGAACTTGTTGAGTTTTTTCAACAAGAAGAGAAGTAACAATTGCGCCGCACTTTGGACACGCCCTCCATTCAGGATTGGCTGTTAAAGCCAATGTTTGAATTGGATTGCCACAACTAGGGCAGGGCTTTATAAAGGCTCTTAAATCAGAGGCGCACATTCCACAGAAATTAGCTTCAATGCTGATTTCTTCGTTTTTGCATTCTGGACACATAAAAAAACTCCTTGTGTTAAAGAACTAAAGACGTCAACAGCCGTCTTTTTTGTTTTTAGTAAAGTTATTTAAGTAACTTATGGTATAAGTATAGTCAATATATGTCTAAAACTCAAGACTATATTTGAGTATTTACAGATAATTTACAATTAGGAAATTTTATAATACTTTTTGTCGAAAAAAACTTATGATTGGTGAGCGATTAAAAAAAATACGAATAACATTAAAACTCTCTCAGCTCGAATTCGCAGAAAAATTAAATACTCAACAGCGAAATATAAGCAGGTACGAGACAAATCAATCAGATTTCCCAGATGAATTAAAAATTAAACTATCTGAAATGGGTATAAATCTAAACTGGCTTTTAACCGGCGAAGGATTGATGTTTAAAGATAAGCAGATTGATATTCAAAAAGATATTATGACAGATAGCCGGATCCGTGAGCTTGAAAAAAAGATCGACGAGCTAAAAAAAAGCATTGCAGATTTGGAAAATGAAAATAAGAACCTTGAAGCTAAAAATAAAGAATTATCTGAAGAGCTTCTTGAAAAGTTCAGAGAGCTTGTAAATACACAAAAAAAATACGATGAGTTAAAATTAAATCATAGTTAATATTTAACCATTAAATAAAAAAGCGGGGGTTTTTACTCCTCCCGCTTTTAATATTCATTTCATTTTTACCGCAGTCCCGTACATTTGCAGGTAAAAAAACTGAAAACCACTGGTATCAAGATCAATATCCTGCCTCAATCCGATTATAGCATCAGCCCCCAGCAGCTTGGCACGCTCCTTGATTTCTTCAACTGCCACAAAAAAAGCCTTGTCAAAATCATTTTGACCTGCTGAGAATTCTCCGTACAAAAAGCCCCAGTCTGCTTTTTCTTTAGACATTTGCCCGCTCTTTTTTACTTCTGCCAGTTTATCAGCATATTTTTTAATAAGCTTTGACAAAGCACTGCTGATTATCCCTTTGTTTGATACCTGAAAATAAACAGGTCCAATTACATCATACTTGTCTTTTAAATCCTGTGTTGTAACAATCATATAACCTCCAAAATAAGTAATAACTATAATTTCGGCTGACGATATGTTAATATTTAATTATTTATAATTTTATAATGGACAAAAGATGTCAATTGTTTCGTTATCATTATTCTTTGTTTATTATATTCAATAATTGCCTGAATATTAATTAATTGAGTTGCCATAATAAGCTCCTTATGTTAGAATAATACATAATATTATGGTGAGATAAGGAGTAAGTATGAAATATATTTTTTTTATTATTACTGCTCTATTAGTGTTGACACTGGTGTTTTTGCTTTTTTCTTGCAGTGCTTCAAAAAAACAAATATTTCTTGATATCTATGATGCTACGTGGTGGGTAACCAATAATATGCCAACTTCCAATGACATTGACATCAAAATCAAACAAATAGCAGATGAAAAGGAAAATGCTTATAAAGCTATTGCAAAAAAGTATGGCATAACAGTTGAACAATTAAAACAGATCGAACGTGAAGCACCAAACGAATGGAGAGCAGACGCTTTTGTCCTTGAAAAACTCAAGCCTAATAAAAATAAACCTTATTAAAAGCATATTTAATGGCTATTTAAAGATAATTTTTATTATCCCAAAAGCCCTTTTTTTTCTTGCCTGCGCATGATTTTTGATATTCTAACCGTTGCATTTTCCGACGTTTTTTCAGCCTTTTTAAGTGTTGCATCGACACTCATAAAATCAGACTTAATTTATGGATAATCCATTACTTAGCTCAATGAAACACTTGTTTGACATACATGCAACGGTTCGGAGACTTTTTAAAAATTAATTTGACAAAAACAATCATTTTTTAATATAATTAAACAAAATAAGCCAATATTAAGCATAATTACCGTTTATATTTAATATTTCTCACATTTTCGGCGATTTTCGGGCTTTTTTATATTCTCATTTTTTCTTATTTTCTCACATACCGTTGCATTTTTGTTCACGGCTTTTTTGGAGATAATCACCTCTAACTAATGGATTTATCAATACTTAACTAATTGGAGTTCGAAATTGCAGACTGCATGCCCCTATACAGATAAATTTAAAGTCAAGGAAGTAAATTATGAGAAAATATTTTTTTGTGATTTTTATCTTTTTTATCTTGGTAAGCTGTCCTTATAATGGACAAAATAATTCAGGTTCGGACGATATGTCTGGTGGAGGAGGTACAGTTTTAAACACAACTCATCCGGCAAGTACGGTTAAAATTTGTTTTATCCATCATAGCACAGGCAGTGACTGGATTGCTACAGGGGACGGTAATCTAGGCTCCGCTTTGAATGCAAATAACTATTATGTTACAGAATGTGATTACGGATGGGATGCCGAGACCAATGACAATCTTGGAGATCATACAGATACAGAAGATTGGCCATCATGGTTTAATAATACAAAGATGCCGTATGTATACAACAATAATTCTCATTTTGATTATACAAATACAATTGCTAACCCAGGCGGTGAAAATGAAATAATAATGTTTAAATCCTGTTATCCAAACAGTGAAGTGGGCAATTCTATCAATGATGAAAAAGCTGTTTATAATTCACTTTTAACATATTTTGCCAATCATCTTGATAAGATGTTTGTGCTTGTTATACCTCCACCTGAAATAACAATTGATAGCGCTGCACTTACCAGGGAATTATCAAACTGGCTGGTTGATCGCAAAAATGGCTGGCTTTCAGCTTATCCTCATAAAAATGTATATGCATTTAATTATTACACCATATTAACCCATCCGGACAGTCACCATCATGTAAATAGTAGTGGTTATGAAGAGAATGTTGTTGTCAATGGAGCAAATGAACTTTATTATTATTCAGGCAGTGATAGCCATCCTACGGCTCCAGGTCATCAAAAGGCGACAGGCGAGCTTCTTCCGTTATTAAACGGGTGGTACCATTTGTGGAAAGGCAATTGATTTTTATAATTGCTTTTTTGATATAATGATTGTGGGATAATTTTAATAATCGCACTTTTACATCATTAATTTGCGAACCGTTACATGCCACCCTCCTTATTTCAAAAATTATCACTAAAATTCTTGACGTACTAAAAATAGTACATTATAATATTATTCGAGGTAATTTATGAAAACTTTAACCGTAACTAAAGCAAGACAAAATTTCTTTAAATTAATTGAAGATATCAATAAATCTCATGAACCAATTCAAATAGTTGGAAAAAATAAAAATGCTGTAATCTTAAGTGAAGAAGATTGGTCATCAATCCAGGAAACATTATATTTGCTGTCCATACCTGGAATGAGAGAATCAATTATTGATGGAATGAAGGAAAAAATCAGCAACTGTTCAAGGGATTTGAATTGGTAAAATATCAAATTGTATTTACGAAACAAGCCCAAAAAGATGCTGAAAAAATTAAAAAGAATAATTTAAAAGATAAAGTAGAAAAACTATTAGAAATCTTAAAAGATGATCCTTACAAAAATCCTCCGAGTTATGAAAAATTAGTTGGGGATTTAAAAGGAGCTTATTCAAGAAGAATAAATATACAACATAGATTAGTTTATCAAATTTATGATAAAGAAAAGATAGTAAAAATAATAAGAATGTGGACTCATTATGAATAAAAAATGGGGAGAGCGGCTGACAATGAGTCTGCAGGAAAACCCATTTATCAAATATATTATCTTTATTTTAAAAATATCTGTAAATATATTTTTGATTGATTATATTTTTAGTTTTATTCTGTTTATAAAACTGGATAGTATGTTTGAGAGTGCCTTCAATAATTTGTTTAGATAATTTAAGATGAATAAAAAGATTATCCTTATGCTTTATCGGCAGGAATATATTTAGGCATATGATGCTCCGTTTTGATTTATAATATAAATTTATTGCGATTTTGCAAAGAATTATTTATACTTTCCCTACAGATTCAATAGCGAGTAAATGTTTCGCAGCCCTTGGGATTATTCGGGTCTGCGGTTTTGGAAAACTTTTTATGTTTTTTAAGGAAGTTTTGCAAAACCTTGACTAAATAAAAGTGCCTTTACTTCATTCTTATTATATAAAAAATTGTTAAAATTAATTATAGATTTGTTGAATTACATGTTTAATTGTTTGGGTTTATGATGACACTTTACTTTATATACATACTGGGTGTTGCACGCAATTAAATTATTTAGATTAAATAGTATTATAAGGTGTTATTATGCTATTGATTGTAGCTATAATAATAATATTTATTGTCTTTTCTGCTTTAATTTCTAAAAAATTAAATATACCATTAATAATAATATCTTTATCTATAGGAATTTTATTTGGTAGCGATGTTACAGGATTAATTTATTTTGATAATGCTCAAATAGCTAAAGAATTAGCAAATATTGCACTAATATTTGTATTGTTTGCTGGAGGATTTGGCACTAAGTATTCTAATCTAAAACTTGTAATAAAGCCAACAATGCTTTTATCAACAATAGGAGTATTATTAACAGCAAGTATATCTGCTATAGTTTTCTTTTTTTTATCAGAATGGACTTTCATTAGATCGTTGTTATTATGCACTATTATATCTTCAACTGATGCCGCAGCGGTATTTTCAATTTTACGCTCAAGATCAATAAATAAAAATGTTACTTCGATAATAGAAATAGAATCAGCTTCTAATGACCCTATGGCTATTGTTTCTACTACTATTATAATTAATTTTATAGTTGGTTTACAATTAAATACATTTTTATCGTTTACATTATTTATTTGGCAATTTATTGGTGGCGTAGGTTTTGGTGTTTTAATAGGTTTTATTGGTACATTTATTTTTAATAAAATTAAAGATATTGATGTCGGGTATTTTTATTTGTTTTTAATTGGAATAATTTTATTAAGTTTTGGATTGACTGATTTATGTAAAGCGAGCGGGATGTTGGCTGTTTTTTTTACAGGATTAATAATGGGGAACAATAAGCTACCATATAAAAATGGAATTGCATCATTTACAGAAATTTTATCTTTTATAGCGAATGTTGGTTTATTTGTTCTTTTAGGGCTTCTGGTATTTCCTAAAAATTTTTCAAAAATATGGTTTCTTGGGATTATTTTATTTTTAATAATAACATTAATAGCAAGACCCATTACTGTATTTTTATGTACTTTTTTGACTAAATTATCTATAAAAGAAAAAATATTTCTAAGCTGGAGTGGTATACGAGGTGCCGTGCCTATAGTATTGGCAACATATCCAGCTGCGGCTGGAATTGATAATCAACACGAAATATTTAATATAGTATTTTTTTCCGTTATACTATCAGTAATATTTCAAGGTACAACTATTGGGAAGTTAGCTGATTTATTTAAATTAAGTATTAAAAGTAGAAATAGAGCCATGCAAACAATGGAATTAGTAACAATACATGATACTAATTATGAATTAATTGAAATAATTATTGATGATGAAATATATCAAGGAGAGTGTAAAGTCTCAGATTTGTCTTTGCCTATAGGGACTACTATAACTATGATTAATAGAAATAATTTTGTTATTGCACCATCAGGTCAGACTTTAATTATTCCAGGAGATGTTCTTTCTGTATTGGTTGATAAAAATAAAATTAATGAATGTACTAATGAGATATTAAGAATGTTTATAAAAAAATAATTTACTGCGAATAACAGTAAGTTAATGCTCACTCGACCTTATTATGTCTTGCTTTTGGGTTGCTTTATTTGATTAAAGGGGGAACAATTAAAAAACTGCGACAAATCGCCTCCTTTTTTAGCGGCGGATGCAATTTGCTCGTGACGCACACATAAAAGTGCTGAGATTGGTTTAATTAAAATAAATTTGTTGATATTAATTTATTATGCTTGTGGGATAATTTTAATAATCGTACTTTTATGTTATTAAATTGCAAGCCATTATCGGCAAGGGCTGGGCTTGGGCTGGCAGGAAAACGAAGAGCCCGCATCTGTTGCGGGCAAGAGAATCATAAAACATTTAATATTTAAAATAATATTCTGATTATAAATTATTACTTCCTTTTCGTAAGTATTTAGCAAAAAAAATACATTAATGTAATTTGCTATTTAATAAAGAAACAACTATTCTTTCATTCTTTCTTTTAAAAATCCGATTTTAGCAAATAAAAATAATAAAATATGCATGGCATGTAAATTGCATATACTTCTACGAGGAGCATAATAATGAAACTGAATAAATATTTTTTTACAATCCTTTTGATGATTGCATTTCTTAATTTTAATTTATCATCTCATGATAAAACGGTAAAAACAGAAAATGGAATAACTATTGCTGCAGCAGCAGATCTTGCGTTAGCATTTAAAGAAATCGGAGAACTATATGAGAAAACTTCAGGGAATAAGGTAAAGATTATTTATTCTTCATCAGGTACTGCTAGAGAACAGATTGAAAATGGAGCACCTTATGATGTTTATGCTTCGGCAAACATTAAATTTGTGGATGATTTAATTAAAAAGGATAAAATAATTGCAGATTCAAAAGAGCTTTATGCGATTGGACGTATCGGTATTGCTGTTAAAAAAGGGAATAAATTACAGATTGTTGATGTTAAGGATTTATTAAAGCCGGAATTCAAAAAAATATCAATTGCAGAGCCTTCCCATGCTCCCTACGGATTAGCAGCTAAAGAAGCTTTACAATCCTTAGGACTTTGGGAAAAACTTGAAATTAAATTTGTTTATGCAAATGACATTCAACAATCTCTAACTTTTATTAAAACAGGCAATGTTGAAGCTGGCTTTATATCTCTATCCGTTTTCAACAAAGACGAAGTCGATTTTCTGCTGATTGATGACAAACTTCACAATCCGTTAAGGCAGGCAATTGCTGTTGTAAAAGGTACAAAGTATGAAAATATTGCACGGGATTTTATAAAATTTGTCAACGGAAATTACGGAAGACCAATAATGAAAAAATATGGGTTTGTTCTGCCGGGAGAAATAAATGAATGATATAAACTTGTTTCCTTTATTTTTATCCTTCAAGATAGCATTAATCTCGACCGTAATTTGTATTACGGTCGGGTTACCCTTGGCCTATTATTTAGCAAGAAAAGAAAGTAAGCTTTCAGATTTCATTGATTCGTTAACAAACCTTCCGATAGTTTTACCACCGACTGTATTAGGATATTATCTATTAGTAATTCTTGGCCGTCAGTCATGGATTGGTAAATTTTTAGAAAACAACTTTAATATTATGCTTGTTTTTACACCTGCCGGAGCGATAATTGCATCTTCTATTGTTGCGATCCCATATATTATAAAATCATCTAAAACAAGTTTTTCTGAAATAAACAAAGATTATATACATGCAGCTCGTCTTTTAGGGAGAACCGAGTTAAATATATTTTTTTCAATCATTCTTCCGATTTCGTGGAGAGGTATTTTTGCCGGATTTTCCATGTCATTTGTAAGGGCTTTGGGAGACTTTGGCGCAACACTTATGGTTGCAGGAAGTATCCCGGGTAAAACTCTTACAATGCCAATCGCAATATATAATTCATTACAGGCTGGAAATGAAAATATGGCAAATCTGCTTGTTGTCATCATGACAAGTGTCTCTGTCATTGTTTTATTTATCGTTAATATACTTGAAAAGAAAATGAGAAGGATGAAAAATGCTTGAAATCGATATTAAAAAAAACTGGGTAGCTTTCAATTGCAAGTTTCATTTTCTATAAATAAAGGAGTACTGGGAATACTCGGTTCGTCTGGTTGCGGTAAAAGTATGACATTAAAATGTTTATCAGGCATTATTACCCCTGATGAGGGGATAATAAAGGTTAATGGTAGGGAATTATTTAATTCTTTTGATAAAATCAATATTCCTCCCCGAAAAAGAAAAATCGGGTTTGTGTTTCAACATTATGCTCTGTTTCCTCAACTTACTGTGTTACAAAATATTGAATTCGGTTTAAATAAATTAGATAAAACAGTTAAAAGGAATAAAGCAATTGAAATGATCAAAAAAATGCATTTGACAAATCTTGAAAACAGATACCCGCAACAATTATCCGGTGGTCAACAGCAAAGGGTTGCACTTGCAAGAACTTTAATAACCGAACCGGAATTATTACTTCTTGATGAACCTCTTTCTGCATTGGATAGTCATATAAAACACTCGCTTGAAAAAGAATTATTAGAAATAATCAGAAATAATTTTAATGGAATTGTTTTACTGGTAACACATAATATTGAAGAGGCATATAGGCTGTGTGATACAATAATGATAATAGATAAAGGAGTGCCGATTCATATAGGCTCAAAAGAAGATATAATAAATAATCCTATTTCCCTAAATTCTGCGAGAATTACTGGGTGTAAAAATTTTTTTCATGCAGATATAATAAATGAAGATGACAAGTATCAGACACTAAAATCTGGTGATTTGATATTTAAAATCATCAAAAGAAGAACATTTGTTTCTAAAAAGGTAATTGCGGGAATTAGAGCGCATCATTTGAGAATATCTTCAAAACCGATAAGTGATATAAATTATTTTAAATGCGAAATAATGAATAAAATTGAAGGCGTTTTTTCGACTACAGTTTTTGTTGACTGCAAAGGAATAAATTTTCAAATTGAAGTGTCTAAATCCGACTGTCCTCATATTGCAAGCTGCGAGTGCAAAGAAAAAGTACTTTACATACCTCCGGAAAGAGTGTTTCTGATAAATGAGGAATAAAATTATAAATAAGGTAAATTAAATGGATAAAAAGAAATCAATAATTATATCAATAATTACAGGAGCGCCTATCGGATGTTTGGGCGGATTAATTGGGTTAGGAGGTGCAGAGTTCAGACTTCCTTTTTTAATCGGATTATTCAAAAAATCAGCTTACCAATCAGTTGCTCTAAATCTTGCAGTTAGTTTAATAACAATTCTTTCTTCACTTATTTTCAGAGTATCCAATGTTGATATTAATACCATTAAGCCTCTCTGGATAATAATGTTATCACTTCTTGCAGGATCAATGACTGGCGCATATTTTGGAGCTTTTTTCTCAAAGAAAATTACTGAAAATTTTTTAAAAAAAATTATTTTATTACTTTTAGTTTCAATCGGTATTTTACTAATAGCAGAAGGACTTCATCCCTTTGTTTCCAGCACTCTTATAAATTATACAACTATTTTAATTATTATAATCGGTTTATGTTGCGGACTCGCTATTGGTTTTATAAGCAGTTTACTTGGAGTTGCAGGCGGAGAATTAATCATCCCAACTTTGATTCTAATTTTTGGAGTTGATGTTAAAATTGCTGGAACTGCAAGTTTGCTAATAAGTTTACCGACAATAATTATCGGTATAATAAGGCATTTTGCAAATAGTGGGTATTCAAAAAAAGATGATATAACGAATATTGTTATCCCCATGGGAATAGCGTCAATAATTGGTGCATTTATAGGGACTGTATTAATTATTTTTGTTCCCAGCCAAATTTTAAAAATAATACTTGGATTTATTCTTATAATTTCTTCAATTAAAATATTTATTAAAAAAAATCTTGAGGAAAATAAAACCAAACTTAAATTTTAAATATTGTTCCGCCATCCGTGGCGGGGTTTAGTGTGTTTTATCACGGCTAACTTCAACTAAGAGCCAGTATGTGCTGCGGTGCTCGAGGCTTTTAGAGTACTCGAAGTCCTGCGCTCCTCGCGCACCTTTTTGTGTATAGCTAATCTTATTAATTTTATCAGCAAGCTGGATTCAGCAAAAGGTGCGCGATTCGCTACGCACACATAAAAGTGCTTGATTGATTTAATTAAAAATTAATGTGTTAGCAAAAATTGAAAACCGGAACTTTTAAAGCTCAAAACCGGAATAATAA
>CAZHHK010000011.1:0-39025 GCA_964531405.1 uncultured Spirochaetales bacterium
AATATTATCGGTATATCTAACGCAAGGGGTGGTTTCCTAAATGGGGTTAGGCACCCAACAAATCCACCAATTGATAAAATTGAAACTATTGCAAAAGCTTTAAATGTTAATCTTACTGATTTAATCGAATCAAAAGAAAATAATAAAATACAAGAAAAATTTTCTAAACTTGACGTTAAAACCTTAAAAAAATTAGATTTAATATTGTCTTTATCAAAACATGATAGACATATAATTTATCTAATGGCTGAAACATTTAAAAATAGAAGTAAAAAAAATAAAATAAAAAATATAGAAAATCAGGATCAATAGAATGAGTGTTATCTGGTGGACTGACGAAGATAATGAATTATTAAAAAAACTTTACCCAAAGACCATTGATAAAAACGATATAATAAAAGCCTTAAAAAATAAAACATGGTACGCCATACAAAAACAAGCTAAAGAACTTGGATTAAAGCGAGAAGTAAAAAACACAGGCGGACGACCAAAGAAAAAACCTAAACAGTTTCTTGGTAAAAATCAATTAATGATTTTACTTAAAAAGGATTTAACAATCGAAGAAATTGCAAAGAAGCTTCGATCTGAGCCTCATATTGTCAGACGATTTATTCAAAAATATGGTTTGTAAAATTCCTTTGACTTTTTCCAATTTTCAATTATATTAATAGCGAGGTAATAAATAATGATCACCGTAAAAGAAGAAGCAAAAAAACTTATTGATAATCTTCCAGATGAAATTACTTGGGATGATTTAATGTATGAAATTTATGTAAGACAAAAAATTGAAAAAGGCTTAAAAGATATAGAAGAGGGAAAAACAGTTTCGTTTGAAGAAGCAAAAAGAAGGCTCTTGTCATAAATGCAAATAGAATTCTCAAACCACTCTCTTGATGATTTATCAGACATCAAAAATTTTATAAAAAAAGATTCGGAATATTACGCTAATGAGTTCATCGATAAAATATTTGATGCTGTTTTCACATTATCTGACTTCCCGGAAATTGGAAGAATTGTACCGGAATTTAATATGCCTGATGTAAGAGAATTAATTTTTAAGAATTATAGAATAGTTTATAAAATAAAAGACAACTTGATTTACATTGTTTCTGTAATGCACGGTTCCAGAAATTTAAAAAAGCATATAAATGAGTCGGACATTATATGAGTTTTTAAACCTTGCTGGTTGATCTCTCGCCCGCCCATGCCGGTTGATTCCATCTAAAAGCTTACTGATAATATATTTGATTATCCTTTCATCTCCCGTCGTGAGTTTCGCTCATGTCGTCCCTGACACTCGCCGACATAATGCGGGCTATCGTCAGTAACGCATCCCTGCTACAGCCGATAGCCCGCATTCATGCCGACTTCACGACTTTGCTTTTTACGATAATCAACCCTCCCGCAGATTATTCTTTAATCCAAAAAAACAAGCCTCTTTTTGATGGCATTTAAAATTATCAACACGGCAATTTTACTTTTATTTGTTGCCAGTTGATCTAAATCATCATCAAAAAGAGGCGTTAGATTATGCTACATTCTAAGTTGTCTGGGGAATGATTAGGATTCCCCAGACAACGACTGATTAGCTAACCCGTAAAGCAAATGTTTGAGCATAACCGTTGGCTTATATGCTGTTGACTCACGGATGATCGATATTATGTAAGCCAACGGTTATGCTAAAGCTTAAGCCACGACGGCTTAAGCGACATTTGCGGCATGATTGCAAAAAGCCATTTGCCCGCGCTTTTTAAAAAGCATACTATTTTTCAAAAAAAATTAACATTTTCAACACTAAAAAACCGTTTTTAAAAATGGATGTATTTATGGACACCATGATATAAGTTGTTTACAATTTTTTGTATTCTGAATAAACAATATTTAATTTATTATAACTATTAAAAAATTTAAACAACTTAACTTTTATTTCAGTCTCATTTATTATTTCTTCAGTTATTAATCCGTTGTACTTAGTACTAATGCGAGTATTCATTTTTACAGGTAAAAAATAAGTGTCTAAAAGTGATAATTTCCCTTCATATTCACATAATATATCTCTACCAGATTCAATATCAAACCATATTGTTCCAATTTCTTTACTTGTTTTTCCATTTTCTTCTTTAATTTTATTAGTAAATGAATATCCAATACATTTATAATTATTAATTATTTTATTTTTATTTGTTTTAACTATTTTTGTTTTTATGTTTTTGTCAAAAAAATAATTTTTTCGTTTAGGTTTCTTTAACAATTCAATAACACTTTTTACTTCATTATTACTTTCATTAATTTCAATACCATTTATTACACCTTTCAAAAAGATATATTCTTTTTCATATTCACCACTATTTTTTTTGATTATATTAACATTAAATTCGAATTTGGATAATTTTTCTTTTTTATTAAAGATAGTGTAATTTTCATAATTAATTTTTGTTGCATAAAATTTTAAATTTATTACTTCGCTTTCAAGGTATTTTTGCCAAATTATATCATTTTCTAATTTCCTATTGTCTTTACAAGAAAATGATATAATTACTAAAATTAGTGATATTAATGATTTTTTAAATATTTCTTTCATAATATTATTTTCTTCAAAAAAATTATTAATAAAGATATTATAGCAATTATAAATAAAATTATAATTGCTATATAATCAATTAAATATACTGTATCAGTACTCTTTGAATTAAAATCTTTTTTAGAATAATATTTATAATATTTTATGATTATAAACATTAATATAACTACAAATAAAACAAGAGAAACAAAAATATATCCCTTTACAGTAAATATCAAAAGTATAACAAAAAATAAAAAATAAATTATCACTTCAAAAATATCAAAAATCCATTTAAATCTTTTCATATCTATTTTTTATTTTTATCTTTATCATTCAATACGGGTTTTATCATTTCATAAATCTTTTTTAAAATTTCTTCGGTAGCCTTATCACCAATTTCTGGAGACAATTTTTTTGTAATATCTTTTTTTATAGCATCCCATTTCTTTAATGCACCACTTCTACCTAATTGATAATATAACCCGTTTTTACCTACTCGAATACTTATTTTTGTTAATTTTTCTGATATAACAGCGCCAATTACATAACTGCTACCTTTTATAATAGTATTAGCCATAAAATCCGTATAATCACCTGTATCCATAGAATAAGCGAATCTTAAAGCAAGGCTACTAATATCAGCGGCAGTGCCAACAATTTTAGCGGCAAGGGCACCTTCTGGTTGCCCTATAGCCAAACAAGCTATAGCTGTATAATCCATAGTATCAGAGAGATCATCTGACATTTTTACACTAGCTTCATACCATATCATTTTAACCATCTGCTGAGCATTCTCATTTCCCATCGCTGCATCATAATGCACTTTAGCAAATTTGCCCTCAGTACCACTATTAAATAAAAATAATGAAAAATAATCCCATGGAGTCCAAATTTCATTTCCATTTGGATCAAAATATTTAATCGGATTATTACCAGCATAACAATACTGATTTAAATTAATTGGATTATAAACTCCACCTTCACCAGGCAATTTTTTATTATGTTCTTTTGCCTCATTATTTACAGGTGCTATAGGAAAGAAATTTAGAAATCCAGGATCAGCACTCATCCAACGGCTCGTTTGAGCATCGTAATACCTTGCCCCGAAGTAGTAAAGCCCTGTCTCTTCGTCTAATTCTTTTGAAGTAAACTTATACGTTATATAATTCATTATATTCGTACTAGACTCTTCCTGAATCCATTTTTCACCGTATGGGGTGTATTCCATATAAATCTTGCTTTACTTTATCTATTTCTTTTTCTTTAATTTTGTTATATCTCCGCCGTCAAAAACAATTGTTGTACCGCCGACATTAATTACATCACCATCTTCCAGATTTCTTTTTTTAACAGGTTTATTGTTAACTGTAAGATCTCCATCAGCGACAATTGTATACTGCTTTTCGGTTTTATCAAACTGTATTGTTGCATGATTACTTTTAACAAAGCTATTCCCTGCAATCGTCATATTGGCATCTTTTGAACTACCAATTATCGTTTTATTGTCGCTCAAAGTTACTACCTGTGTGCCAACTCTGCCAACTTGAGTAGCAATTACCTCAAGAGTTGCATTTTTGTTTAAATTTTTAAATTTTATGAGCGACAACAAGAATAAAGCAAGCAATGCGAGTAAAAATACCAGGAGTATCAAAGGGTTAAAATCCTTTAGCGGCATTCCGAAAATCATACTTGAAAAATAATATCTTGATCCCGAAAAATCTTTATTCTTATAATTGTATTCGACTTTAACTATTTTTTTATCACCAGGATCCATAGTTGCCCTGTAAGTCATTATATATTCATTCAAAATAAGATCATTTATTACAAAATAAACCCTGTTTAATTCATCTTCACTGTAAGCATCAAAAACAACTCCGCCTGTTCTAGAAGCAATCTGATTGAGATTTTTGTCCTTCCTTTCACCCTGTCTGCCAAAATTTATTGCAAATATCGACAAGCCTTCCTGTTCGGCTTTAGTAATCGGCTCTTTATAATCAAACACCTTATCTTTAAAAATTCTGTGTTCCTTTTTCGTATTCGTATAATAAGGCATATTTTCACCATCTGTTAAAATTACTATAACCTTTCGTCCATCAATTTGATTAAATTCATCTATCGCAAGATAAAGACTGGAATAAATTTCTGTCCATGCCTCATCTCCCGTAGGCTTTTGTATCGCTTCCAGGTAATCTTTTATTAAAGCTTTATCACTAACAGGTTTTGAATACAACGTATAATAAGAATTATAAGAAGCAATACCGACCTTATCTTGAGGCTTATTTATACTGCTCAAAAACTGTTTGATTGCTTTTTTTACATGCGTTATACGCATCTTGTCAGGATCTTTAGTAGGCATTCCGTTCATATCATCATACATACTTCCCGAATTATCTATAAGAAGAAGAAAATTAATACCTTCATTTTCATTACCTTTTGGAATAAAATCGATAATACCCTCTGTCATCTTAAAATTGCTTCCATCTACCGACTCATAAATATTAAACATCTCTTTTGTACAAGACTGGATTGGTTTGCCGTTTGAATCAGTGACACTCAGATAAAGTTTTATTTTTTGATTTAAAAGCAGATCACTGTTATCTATTTGTGAAATTCTTATATTTTGAGCAAAAACAAATTGTAAATTTATAATAATAAAGAAAACTAACATTTTTTTTAGCATATTCTACCTCCATAATTATTTATACTTATAAAAAAATTTGGCTTGTCCTATTTTTATAACATCTTCAAGTTTTAATCTATATTCGGATATCTGTTCGTCATTTACATATACCGGATATTTTTTGCTTATTCTTTTGATATATAAATCTTTTTTCTTTACATATATCACTGCATGATTTTTGTCTATATCTTCATAATCGCCTAAAACAATATCATTGCTTTTACCGGCGCCTATTTTGATTTTTCTCTGATTTATCAAATACTCTTTGCCTTTATAAATGCCGTTTAACAATCTTAAAATCCCGTAAGAAAGGCCTTTCTCTATAAACCCGTAAAACAATCCAATGAAAAAACCAAAAATAATTAAGCCGATTAAACGCGCTATCATCATATTTGATATTACAAATCTTATATATTCCAATGCGAGACCGCCAACGACTCCTCCAATTAATCCGCCAAGGATCCCTATCCTGATTTTTTTAAACGACATGCTTCTTACACCTTCCGTCACGCCAATAAATATACCAAGTATAGCCCACCCCACCGACCTTGATAGGGGCTGTCCTATCAGATTAAAATTTTTTGTAGAATGAATCAATGATTGTCCAAGTATAAATAAAACTCCCTGACCGATTAAAAATCCTATAATCCCTCCTATCAATCCGATGATTGCTCCTGTTATAATACCTATAATCATTTTTGATCTATCATTCTGTACGATTCCTTCTGTCGAACAAAAAAAGCCTCCAATTACAATGCCAAACAAAACACCCAGGAAAATACTGAATATCAAATAAGAGGGAAATAATCCCTGCATCTGCAATGCCAACTCTGCTAATGGCCAACTTGCTATGCCAGCAATAACGCCTATCAAACAAAGAAATATTCTTTTTATTCCGACCGACATAGTATATACCTCCTTATTATTTTGTTACTAAGTCCAGTTTATTAATTTTGTCGTTATAATCTATATCAATAGTTATCGTATTATTCGGATAAACAATTGCCTTAATAGATTTTCTGTTCTTACCGTTTTTAACGGTCAAAAAATACTCTCCGGGAGACAATACGAGATTATAATCTTTTGGTATGGTTCTATCTATTTTTGCATATTTGCCTTTATCCTTCCCTGTCATTATGTACAAAATATTATTAAATAATATTTTTAATTTGCCCGGCTGTATCAATGTATATTCTCTCATCTTACCGCCAGTATAATAATATTTTGATTCATTTAATAATAACTCAAAACCCCTATCATTACCGGTAATTTTTAAATTACCGGGAACCGGTGTCATTTTTACATCGAGTCTTAATATATTTTGATATGGCTCAACATAAGTTTTGTAACGCTCTACCAAATAGCCTGGTTTTCTAAATTCAAATTCGTACTCTTTACCGGTAACAAGCTCAGACCAATGTCTTTTTAAAAAGTCATCCCATTTGTACCATCTATCATTAGCTTTTATACTAATAGTTAAATCGTTTATGTTTGTATTTTTATCAATATCCATAAAATTATAAAATATTTTTAGTGGGAAAAAATTTGTATTAACATATTTTATTTTTATAAATTTGATTCCGCTCTCATCGTTTAACTCTTTTTTTTGCTTGATTATCGGATTAAGATAAAAATATTTATTATATCTTTCATTATTGATATTGATATCAAATTTGTACAGACCTGATTTTAAATATAAATTCTGTGATTCAAAATAAACTATGTTTCCAAACGATTTTTTAATATTTTTTTTATAGCTAATATTTATATTTTTCAAAATCTTATAATCATTTTTGCCTTCTTTATAATAAACCCTTGTTATTATATTTTTTTCATCTAGTATCCCGCTTCCCTGATCTCCTTCAACGGCAATTTTTAATAAGCCATAATCATTTACTTTAAATATTTCATAAAATTTACCGGTATAAAAAAGATAACCTAATCCAATCATACCCAACATTATAAAAACCATAATAATGGTCATTACTGGTGCAAAAATCGGGATAGACGCCTTCTTTTTTATTTTTTTAGCAAAATCAACACCATCTGACCCATGAATATAACTTTTAATCGCATACTGAATATCATTCTCTCTTTTGTATCTTCTTAAATATCTTTTTAAAATTGATATTACTCTGCTTAAATCCTTAAATCTGTTATTTTTCTTGCGGTGCATTGCTTTTGTTATTATATGCTGTATTGTCGGATTTACATGCGGATTAATCTTTCTTGGCACTTCATATTTTCCCTTCTCTATCCTCATTATGGTTTCAGGAGTGATGTTGCAGGGAAACGGCAATTTACCAGTAACCATGTTGTATAATAAAATCCCTAAAGAATAAATATCCGCTTTTTTATCAACACTGCTTGCATCCTGAATCTGCTCTGGCGACATGAATGCTGGAGAACCTAAAGTTGCTCCTGCTTTTGTTAAACCCACCTCTTCATCTTCTTTGGAAGTAGCAATGCCAAAGTCTGTAATCTTTACTTCTCCTTCCTTTGAAATTAAAATATTTGCCGGTTTAATATCTCTATGAATAACACCCCTGTCATGAGCATATTTTACACCCTTGCAGATTTCCAAAAAAATCAAAGCTGCGATTTCATTTGGCAGATATCTATTATCCTTGATAAGCTTATCAAGAGATACTCCATCAACGTATTCTGCAGCGATAAAATAAGAGCTCCCCTCTTTGAAAAAATCAAAAACCTGAACAATATGGTCGTTCCTGAATTCAAACATCAATCTGGCTTCACGTTTAAAACGCTCAAGCACACTAGGGGAATTCTTTAAAGTCAGCTGTTTTAAAACTACTGCTTTTTTTAAAGTTGGGTGTTTTGCTTTATATACAATGCCCATTCCACCCTGACCTATTTTATCGATAATCTCATATTTACCAATAACATCTTTAGCCATATATTAATTTCCTAAATTTAATTTCTTGAAGTCGCCTGATATTTATCAACTATTTGATTTGTTTTATCTTCTAATTCAATGATATCTTTATTAATATCAATAGGTTTTTTATGATCAATAACTGCAATAATGAATTTTACAGGATTATGTATCTGTATATATTTGCCATTGGCTCTGGCATTAAAATATTCCATTATCGGCCTATGTCCACCAAAATAAAACGATTCGTTATACTTATCTTCGCCGAGATAGTACTTTAACATTTTGGCAACGCTCTTATCGTCAGCCTGATCATTATCCGTCCATGTAAAACCTTTTATCAGGTCGGGATTTTCCTTATAATTTACTATATCTTCTTTTTTGTAAAAAGTCTCAGGCTCAGCATGAGAAATCAAAAAATTTTTCCCAATCGCAAACAACGGCAGGTTTTTCTCAAAAGAAGAATACTTTGACAGAAATACATCTCCATAAAATTTCTTGACGTATTCAAAAACCATCGGACCTTCATAAGCAAATTTTCTGAAAGGGAAATTACCATCCTTATTTTCATTAAGAATATTTTCATGGTTACCTTTTAAAAAATGAAAATTGTCTCTATAATTGATTTTCAAAAGCATAACCATTTCCATAACGCCGAGACTCTCCTTCATTTCTTCATCCATATTCGCATGCTTTTTATAATCCGTCTTGTATTCCTCAAAAGCCTGTTTCCATCTCTGAAAGCCTCTTATCTCCGAATGAAACCCATCTCCAACACAAACAATCTGCAATGTATCATTCCCAAGTCTATCGATAATCAATCCTTGATTCATTAAATTATAAAACATAATGTTAAGGAAAAAATCGATTCTTGCATGTATATCAGGGACTATGACAGTTGGTATGTTTTTTTTAAGGTTTATTAGACCTCCGGGCAGTCCGTTGTCCGCATAAGGTCTAATATCCTTATTTTCATTTATAAGAGCATTATTTACTTCATCCAGTACTTCAATATAATCTTTGCAGTTTGGAGTAGTTTTCCTTTTGTAAATTTCTACAAGTCGTTTTTTGATATTGTTTAACATTATCCATCTTTCTAATTATTTTTTTGTAATTTATCATACGATAAACATCTGCTATACCTGGAGGTATTTTATAAACATTTCTCAGTACAAATTAACATTTACTCCAAAATATGTCAAATAAATCAAACTCTTATTAAGATACAAAATCAAGCATCAATATAGGTTTTGTTTACTTCAACAAATTCATCGATCATAGTTGTAGCAGCAACATTGATTTTTTCTTGCTGTTCATCTGCGGATAGAGTATCCTTGCAAACTATAATCTTAAAAATTGGAGATGTTTTTTTAACTGGTCCCACACTGAATTCTACAGGCTCATCTATTATGATGTCCTTGGCTAAATTTGATCCCTCTTTTGAAACCATTTCGGGCACATCTTTCCTCAATCCTATACTTGCATAAGCAGATTTTCTAGAACCATCAACAATAGGACCTACATTAACAAGTGAACCGGAATATGTCATAACAAGAGCGCCTCTTGTATCATCCTTTTCAAAATGACCTATCTCTTCCATATTCATATTAGCAATTTCTTCCTCAAAAGTGCGCTTCTTTTCAAGCCATGATTCTGCAATCTTTTCGATTGATTCTTCATTGTAAGGCAACCCGGAAGTCTTTGTTATCTCCCTGATATGTACTTGAATATTTTCTGGAATCTGATCTAAATATTGACCCATAAAAGCCTCCTTTTTTAATAGTATTATTATAGTTTTTTGATTTAAGAAATAAAATATGACATTTGGTATATTTTAATAAAAACAGATTATTTTGTGCCCATTAAACATATAATAATTACTTTTTTAGTCCCTTCGATTTTAAGTTTGACCTTTTTATAATTTTGTAACTTAAAATCTACCAACGGAAATACTTTTAAGTATAAAAGTAAATATATTATTTATAATTGAAACACCTTTTGCTATTTAAGCACTTTTAGCCAGATTTCCACGTCTAAGCTTAGTCCTAAAATTCGTCTTATTATCATTCATTATAACTTTTATATAATTCATATTCTTATTAATCGATTCCATATAAAGATTACTATCAATCCCGTACCTTTTTACAAAATGATACTTAGCATATATATAAATTTTCCCAAATACTCTAGATAATCTCTCTTTAATAATTTCATAAAAAGCAAAAGTTTTTTTAATTATGTCATACTCTGTATCATAACCGGCAATCCCCGCTTCCTTGAATTCATAATAAAGAAATAAAAGTTTTTCAAGGTATTCCCTGTCAGCCATCTGTCCTATTAAATCTGCAGTGCCTAAAATCACTCCAAGCAATTTTTCATTTTTATCTTTAAATGGAATTGCATTAACATCAACCTTTAATTCGGTGCATTTAATTAATCTGGCAATCAAATCAATATCCCTGATATAAAAGTGATCACTATTTTTTTGGATAAAAGCTATGCTTCTTTCTATGTGATTGTTTGTATATTTCGCGCCGGTACCAATATTATCATTTATTTCCTGTATATACCCCACATCATGCAATAAAGCCGCAAACAATAAATTGATTACATTTTGGGAATTCATTTTGCCTTCTTTAAGATTATAACCATCCACCAATCTCATGCAGGCGAGTAGAGCATCCATTGTATGCATTAGGCTATGATAATTTGTATTACAAGCCTTATACCCGCTAAATTTCCCATTAAAAAGCTTTTTAACTTTGTCATAAGCATCCGTGATAATATTCAATTCTGTTACATCATAATGATATGAAAATATTTTTTTTACTTCATTAAAGATCTTGTCAGAATTGCTTGTATCAAGAATATTGGCAAGAATAACACCTGTTTCCATAATATACACTCCAACTTTTAGTTTATCAGAATATTATATAATTAGATTTAGAAAAATTCCACATAAATTTGAAAATTTATTTGTAAAAATAATACTTTATCATCTTGTATATATAAATTTTATATGCTAATTTGACATCAAAATTAAAGAAATTAACTTTTAGATTGCATAAATACTGGCTAATTCTAGATTCATTTTAAAGCAGACAAGAGAAGATTAAAAATCTAAAAAATGGCAAAAATTTTTAAAAATAGTCAAATTAAATAATTCATAAAAATTCGGAGAAGCTATGAACAAAAAAAACGATAAAACAATAATTATAGGCGCAGGGCTTGGCGGATTAACAACAGGAATTCTTTTAAAAAAAGCAAGGCCGCAAGATGAAGTTATAATATATGATGCAAACAAAGTCCCCGGAGGACTATGTAATGCTTTTGAAAAAGCCGTTGTTTATAATGATGAAAAAATCAAGTATACAATCAACATACCTTTAATCACCGGAGATTTTTCAAAAGGAGCTGTATTCGATCAGCTAATGGAATATATGGGGGTAAAAAACATTGAATGGAATATCATCAACAATTTTTTTCAGTTTACTGATACCAACGGGAAAACCTTCAGCTTTACAAAAAATGGACCCAAAGATATAATCAAATTAGCATCATCTAAGAGAGAAGCAAAAAGTCTTGAGAAATATTTCAAGATGATAAAACAGTTTTACAACGATCTTATGCACAAAGCTCACATGCCACCGACTTTTTTTCAGGCATTAAAAATGATGTTTACCATGCCGGGCACGATTTTTAAATTAATATTCGATACACCATATTTAAAAAGAATCGAAAAGATAGGAATAAAAACACAATTTATAAAAGATATTTTCTGCGTAACAGAAGCCTTTATGGGAGTCGATGTTGATAAAGTATCGGCAATGGGTGAAATGTGCATGATACAGAGTTTTCTTCAAAACGACTCGGTACAGCCTGCAAAGGGTTATACATTTCAGACCTTATCTAATAATTTTGCAGAAAGATTCCAGAATCTTGGCGGAAAATTATTCTTAAATACAAAGGTCGATCATATAAGATTTGATAATAAAAAAGCTGCAGGAGTTGTTATAAATAATGAATTTATTAGTGCAGACAATGTGATAATTGCAACTGCACAGGATATGATCAAACCTTTAATTATTCAGGGAATGCATATTGGCAATATAAATAAACTTGTAAAAAAAATCAACAAATTGAAAAGCCCAAACTCCGATTATTATTGCTATTATCTTTTAGATAAAAAATTTATTGAGCAAAACAATAAATTTATCGAATACGTTTATCATATTTACAAATTACCTGAAGGAATGCATGAAAGCAATTGGAAAATAGTTGCATGGGTACCAAATAAAATTTATAATAATAAGTACTATATCTTAGAATTGATCATGACAGAAACCAGTCAGGAAAAAATAAATTGGTGGATTGATTTAAGAAAGACTGATTATAATAAATACTCTGAAGAAAAAGAAAAAATAGGCAAACATTTTATAGAAATACTGCAAACCGTAGAGCCAGCATTTAAAAAAAATCCACCGTTAAAACATGTATTAACTTTTACTCCTGCTTCATATCTCCAGTACGGATCAAAATATCCGATCTGCGGCATTGCTCAGACTCCTGAAAATTATGGAATAAACAGAATGACGCCTAAAGTTCTTGATAATCTCTATCTTTCTGCGGGATCGGTTTTTTCAGGCGGATTATGGGGAGCCGTTGCAGGCGGCTGGCAAAGTTTTGTTGCATTCTATAAAAATATTTACGGCATAGAGATCGGTAACAGGGAAATTTTATACAAACCAAATTTAAAAAATTTACCTTGATTTTTTATTAATTGGACATTTCTAATTTAAATACTTATAATCTAAATATGTGCTGTTTTTAATTAAATTTTAAACATAAATAAGGTGAGGAATAATTATGAATAACAGAAAAATTTTAGTTATTAACTGCGGATCATCATCATTAAAATATCAATTATATATGATGCCGGAAGGAATAAACCTTGTTAAAGGAATGGTTGACAGGATAGGTCAAAAAAACACAACTCTTATACAGGAAGACAAAGACGGTAAAACAATTGAAAAAAAAATTACTGTAAAGGATCACAGTGAAGCATTTAATGAATTAATTAATGTCATGACTGACAAAAAAAACGGCATTCTTCATGGCATAAATGAGATTGACGGAGTTGCCCACAGAGTTGTGCATGGGGGAGAAAAATATTCAGATTCTGTAATAATAACAAATGAAGTATTAAATGATATAGAAAAGTTCTCTGACCTTGCACCTTTGCACAACCCGGTAAATCTCGATGGTATAAAGGCAGCAATGCAGTTTCTCCCCAACGTCAAACACACCGCAACATTCGATACATCATTCCATCAGACTATACCTGAATATGCCTATATGTACGGACTACCATACGAATTATATGAAAAATACAAAATCAGAAGATATGGTTTTCATGGGACAAGCCATAAATTTGTAGCAAACAAAGCTTTGGAATACTGCAAGCGAGCTAAGGAAAACACAAACCTTATTACTTGCCATTTAGGTAACGGCTGTTCAATTACAGCAATAGCATTCGGAAAATCAGTGGATACTTCAATGGGTTTCACTCCTCTGGAAGGTCTTGTAATGGGCACAAGGTCAGGAGACATAGACCCGGCGATCATTCATTATCTTGCAGACAAAGGTTACACCGATAAAGAAATAATAGATCTTTTGAATAAAAAAAGCGGTGTACTTGGTCTTTCAGGGATCTCCAATGATATGCGCGACATTGAAAAAGCCGCAAGCGAAGGCAATAAAAAGGCAAAACTAGCCCTTGACGCATTCTCCTACAGAATACGAAAATATATAGGAGCTTACTCAACCGTGCTTGTTAAAGTCGATATACTTGTATTCACAGGTGGCATCGGACAAAACAGTGTACTTATGAGAGAGTTAATCTGCAAAAACCTTGAAAATATCGGAATAATCCTTGATAAGGAAAAAAACAGACTTGTCGGGAGCCATATTGGTATAATCTCGGTAGATCATTCACCTATAACGATTATGGTAATACCAACCAATGAAGAAAAAGGAATGGCAGACGATTGTTATAAGCTTCTTTTTAGATAATTGTTTTTATTTTAATGATTTATTTATCAATCGATTAATCAGTTTCATATAGAAAAGATCCATCTTCCGTGGGATAAATCCACCGTAAAATATTCTTTCAATGATGTTGATCATTCTGTCAATATACACTTTTTTTATTTCCACGTAATTTACTAAATTAAGCGCCCACTCATGATAACCGACTAGAGATGGATGTACTATTTTTAAATTTCTGGTTTTTTTTATTATTTTTCTAACCAAAAGAATAAATTTTTGATTTTTATTTTTAAATAAAGCCGATTTTAAACAAACCAAAATTATAACAAAAATAAATAATATACATAAAGCAAACACAACAGCACGCTTTATAAAATATCCCGAGCTTATTTTAACAGGATAAAAAATATTTTTTCCCTCTTTTTTATCAAGTATAGCCCTTATCTGCTCCAGAGTCAGACTGTCTTTAGTATCTATCTTAAGTTCGTAAACATTAGCATTATTCTGCATAGGGGGAGTTGACTCCCATGTACACCATCCCTTATCTTCAAGATAAACTTCAACCCATGAATGTGCATTTAAACCCGTACATAAAGCATCTCTGTCGTCAACTGGTATTGTTATAAAATAACCGGTAACATATCGTGATGGAATGCCATTCAGCCGTGTAAGAATCGCAAAAGCTGTTGCAAAATGCTCACAGTATCCTTTTTTCTGGTTAAATAAAAAATCCTCAACAAAATCATAACCTCCAGACGGAGTTTTTGTATCAAGTGAATAAACAAAATTCTTTTTTAAATAAGCATCAATTTTATCCAAAATTTCTTTTTTTGAAGCTGTCCCCCTTGCCAAATTTTTTGCCTGATTTCGCACATTGGTTTTTAATAAATCGGGAATCTGAAGATAATATCCGAGCTTAATCTTGTTTATATGCTGATTGATAACAACGCTGTCCCTCTTTATAATAATATTTGTCCCTTTTATAACCGGCATTTTCAATAAGAATCCAGTATCAAAACTGCCGTATTTCAACTCAGGCAGATATTGACCTTCAAGCTTAATTGCAGAGGTATCAAGGGTATGCGGCATAAGGAAATAATAATCTGCAAGTGTTGTAATTTTCAATTTGTCTGTATCTTTCTGAATATAATTAAAAGAGTTATATCCCTCTCCTTCATCAATGAATTTTTGAGATTTCTGCCACGAATACCCGGTAAAAAAATCATAGGCTTCACAGCGCAGATAAATCTTATCACCTTTAGTCCCTCTTACTTTAAAAATCTGCCTTTTTGTTAAAACCGATTTTCCTCCCATAACATAGTCTTCAATCGTGAAGCCCCCTATCCCTTTTTTTACCTCGCCGATTTCAAAGGGAATATTGGGAAACATATTAATAAAAATATTCTTAATTCTAGGCAACAGATAAAAATCTTTAAGCCATCTTGAATTGTTTGTATTCATCCCGAAAAACAAACCCGAAATAATCAATACAGCAAAAAAAATTTTACCTGATGTCAGCAATGAATTTAAATTTATTTTTTTATTGAATACTGTTAATGATAAAACACACAAAAGCAATGATCCTATTGTTGTAATAAATAGTATTAAACTCTGATAAACGATCATATTCAAAACCATGAAAATAAAAAAAAGAGCCGACAAAGGTTTTAAATAATTATTTTTATAAATCAACCCCGCAAATATTGTTGAAAAATACATGGATCCAGTAACGAATAAAAATGATATTGATCCGCCATTCTGACTTAGTCTTACCAGTTTCAACCATGCGTCATAAGTTGTATAAGGAATGCAGATTATGTAGATCAGCATCAATAAGGCAAAGATTGAATAAATTGTTATCAGCAATATATTAAAAAGTGATTTAATTTTTAAACCGGTTTGTTCTCTAAAGAAAAAAATAGAATTGGAAATCAAAATGAATATTATTGATCCGATATAATTGTAATGAGCTTTTAAGCTTATCACAAAAAATAAAGGCGGTAAAAAAGCCGTGAATAAAGATATTAATATTTTAAAAATAATTTCCTTTTTCACTGCAAATCTTCTTTTATAGTATTTGAATTATTGACAATAACAATATTATTTCTCTTAAACTTCATTTGCTCTATGTACGATCTAATCTTTGCCCTGTCAAGAGAAGACATACAGGATTGATTAACTATAACTATGATCTCAATCCCGGTTATATCAAATTCGGCGATCAGATTGAATATTTCAGGATCTCTCTTATGTGTGATAAAAATCACTGTTTGTTTACTAAGACCAAAATCCCTTAAATCATTCCGAAAAAGTTTTACAGGGCTCTGTATAGAATCAAACTGAATTTTAAAAGTTGATTTATAAAAATCATCAAAACATGTTATATCTTCTGCTTTAAATTTATAAGTATTAATTCCGGGAGCACAAACTTCAACCTGTATTGATTGACTCAAAAAATATTTTACCAGACTCACAAGTATTTCTACGGAGCAATCCTCCCTTTCCAAAAGATATTCTTCTTGCATATCATCGCTTCTTGTGTCAAGATAAATGGAAATTCCCGATGTCGTACTGGAATCATATTTTTTTAAATACGGTATTCCTGTTTGAATAAATTTCTTCCATGCGACATGCTTGACAGACTCTCCGCTGCGGTAATCTATCAGGGAATTTATAATGGTATAATCAACAACTCCTCCCCTGTTTGTGATATTGGTATCCCTGTCCTTAAAGATATTTCTCATAAAATTTTTTATTTCGATGATACGGGGGTAAACATAAAAAGTCCGGTAAAAAACCTCTGGCTTATATTTTATCCAGCACAAAAAATCAGATAATTCTAATGATTCTATACCGACGGTGTAAATACCGCGATAGGGACAATTTATAATATAATTTTTTGTTACAGATTTTTTATTAATGGATAAATAAATTTCATTGCCTTCTTTTAATATATTACGAATCATAAATTTAAATCTCACAAATATATTCGCACTGGGAAACAATGCTTCATTAGCAAGCGTTAACTCATAATCTATGCTGTCGCCTTTTTTGGGATACTCGATACTGAATTTTTCATAATACTTCAAATGATTAATCGAATAAATCAAATGCGCAACAGATAACAATGGATAGATTAACATTATGTAATATAAATATTCAAGGAAACCACCCATGGACATTCCGGCAAGAAACATTATAACAACGCCAAATAAGTATAAGAAAAAAGCTTTAAAATTAATTTTTATTTTTTTCATCTGGATATTTAAGACCTATAGGCACACGAATGTTTTTTACAAGATCCGAAATTATAATTTCAGGCGTTATATCCTCAAGTTTTGCCTCACCCGACAGGATAATCCTGTGAGGCAAAACGATAAGCGACATTTTAATTATATCTTCTGGTATTACATATTCCCTTCCAGACATAAAAGCCTTTGCCTGTGCTGCCTTCTGCAGATGTTGACTTGCTCTAGGACTAATGCCCAATCTTATCTTTTTGGATAAACGACTTTGATTAGCAATCTTTACTATATAATTTTTTATTTTTTCATCAACATGGATATCGGTAACCATTTTTTTCATACTGATTATTTGATCACCATCAACAACAGGTTTAATTTCATCAAACGGATTGTCTCTCCTATATCTATCAAGTATTTTAATCTCATCTATTTCATTTGGATACCCGATAGTAAACGATATGCCAAACCTGTCTACCTGCGCTTCAGGCAACATAAATGTACCTGAGAATGAAACAGGATTTTGTGTTGCAACAACAAAAAACGGATTAGGCAGAGGATAAGTCCTACCATCCACGGTAACAGATTGTTCCTGCATTGCCTCTAGTAGGCTGGACTGTGTCCTTGAATTAGCCCTGTTAATCTCATCCGCCAGAATTAACTGGTGCATTATCGCCCCTTCCTTGAAAATAAAATCTTTTTTTTCAATACTCCACACAGTCATTCCTGTAATATCACCAGGCATTAGATCCGGTGTAAACTGAATTCTAGCAAAATCAAGACTTGCGCTCTTTGCAAGACTCTTTGCTAGCGTTGTTTTACCCACTCCGGGTCTGTCTTCTATAAGCACATGTAACCCCGTAAGAAGTCCGATTATTAAGTATTCAATAGCGTCCTCATTCCCTACAAAAGCCTTGCATATTTCATGTTTAAGATTTTTAATCAGTTGATAAGCCTGTTTTTTTGATAAGGTCATTATATTTTCCTGGAATTTTTGACAATAATTTTATAGCTAATTTATAATATAGTAAAGTAATAAGTTATAGCATGAGTTATAAATTTTGTTTGATTAACTAACAGCGAGTCACGAACCACTGTTACTTTGAGGTTTAAAAAAGCTTTTATCGACTACAATTTAAATCTTATTGCCATATATGTACTATCATTGTTAAAACCTGATATTAAACTTACTTTATTTGATTTTACATATTTTCTGAATATATATCCTGCTACCGCAAAAAATACTACTGCTGCAGCATCAAAAATTAAACCAACCCCTATCAACCCCAGATACCATGAAAGCGGTATAAAAAATTCTCTTGTATTAAGAGCATTATCAAATCTTATTGCCATAACAATAGGCACGGTACCAAAAATAAGGGGTGTAAAAGTCAATATAAGACCTGGTATCATGAAACCAAAACCTGCATTAAGCATACTTTTATAACTATCATACATATTCGATTTAAAACTGTCTGATGACGATCTAGATTTATTTTTCTTACTATCATTTTCATTCCCTTCATCCTCAATATCTTTAACTTTATCTTTACTATCAGCATTATCTTTTAAAAAATTAATTTCTCTTACATTCTCTTTTTTAATAGAGTACATAACTCCTTCGGATTCTATTTTAACGACAAAATCATCAAAAAAAATTATCTTACCATTAATTATTTCACCGCTTTTTAAAATGACTTCATCACCAAATAATAAAAAACCAGATATTAAAATCAAAAATACAGCAATAAAATATTTCACTTTTATCCTCCCTTTTTTGCATCGTTATGTCAAAAGTCCCTTTGCTATAGAAACTTTGTTTACAAATATAACTTAAAAATATATTTTACTACCTCTTATTAAATTTAATATAATTTTTACACTATTTTTCAATAATTTTATTAAACATTAAAACAGTTATTTTGACTAAATGCCTTTATTTTGCTATACCATTGCAATGCAAAACAAGAAAGAACAGCTTGAGGATCTATATAATAAAACCAAAAACTGCACTAACTGCAAGCTTTACAAGACCAGAACCAATTATGTTTTCGGCATAGGCAACCCCGAGGCTTCTATAATGTTTATAGGTGAAGGTCCAGGAAAACAGGAAGACCTTCAGGGACTCCCTTTTGTGGGTCCTGCCGGAGAATTATTAACGGCAATAATCGAAAAAGGAATGCTGTTAAAACGGGAAGATGTATATATCGCAAATATTGTAAAATGCAGACCCACTGTCGATGGGCTGGGCACAAGGGACAGACCACCCGAAAAAGAAGAAACAGAAGCTTGCGGATGGATATTGTTAAAACAAATTGAAATCATAAACCCAAAAGTGATTATCACCCTCGGCAATCCCTCTACAAAATTCCTAATCAAAACAGAGCTTGGCATCACCAAAATCCGCGGCAATTTTTTTGAATACAACAATATAAAAGTAATGCCGACTTACCATCCTTCTTATATTCTGCGAAATGGTGGAAATAATTCTCCATTAAAAAAAGATGTATGGAATGATATAAAAAAAGTCCTTAAATATCTTGATATGAAAATACCGACTGAAAAAAAATGATTATTCTTTTTTTAAATTTTTCTTGATATCATTAATCTTCTTAATTCTTTCTTTTAAAATTTTTTCGAAACCAAATTCCCTGGGTTTATAATAAACTCTGTCTTTTAATTCATCGGGCATACACTGCATATCAGTTATCGGCATATCAAAGTTGTGTGCATACTTGTAATCCTTACCATAGCCAAATTCTTCCATAAGTTTTGTCGGAGCATTCCTTATCTGCATAGGCACAGGCAGGTCAGGAAAATTTCTTACATCTTTAACAATTTCGTCATAAGCCATATATAAAGCATTGGACTTGGGCGCAAGGGCATTGTATGCAACAGCTTGCATTATTGCAAGCGAAGCCTCGGGCATGCCAATAGCCATTACAGCATCTCTCGCCGCAATACTAACCTGAAGGGCATTAGGATCAGCCATACCCACATCTTCCGAACTAAAGCGTATGACCCTCCTTATTATGTAAAGCGGATCCTCACCTGACTCTAGCATTTTGACAGCATAATATAACGAAGCATCAACATCTGAGTTTCGCATGGATTTATGAAGCGCAGAAATATAATCATAATGATATTCGTCCTTTTTATCATAGCTTGGCAACCTCGCCTGAAGGACTTTTTCCAATATATCCTTTGTGATTAAAGCTTCACTGCCATTTTTTGCAAGACTCACCGCAGTTTCGATTAAACCATAACACCTTCGTGCATCGCCACTTGCAATATTTACAATCCTTTTTTTGTCATCTGCATCGATAAGCACATTAATCCCGTCTTCAAGCTTCAAAAAATCAAGAGCTTTTTCTATTAACCTTGATATATCCTCATCCTTAAGTCTTTCAAGTTTTATAACCCTCATCCTCGACAGCAGCGGAGAAATAATCGAAAACGAAGGGTTTTCCGTTGTGGCGCCGATTAAAATTATTGTACCTTCTTCAACATAAGATAGGAATGCATCCTGTTGTGCTTTATTAAATCTGTGTATTTCATCTATAAATAAAATAGTTTTTCGTCCCGTGACTGCAAGATTTTTTTTTGCCTCTTCCATGATTTTTTTTGCGTCATTTATGCTTGCAAGTACAGCGCTTAGATTTTTAAAAAAAGTGTTTGTAATCTTTGAAATAATTTTTGCAAGAGTTGTCTTGCCGACTCCGGGAGGTCCCCAGAGTATGAATGAAGACATTTCGCCGGTTTTTATCATTTTGGTTAAAAGTGCATTCTCGCCGATTACATGATCCTGACCGATAAAGTCTTCAAGAACAAGTGGTCTTAATCTCTCCGCAAGAGGTACCGTAGAATTATTACTAAAAAGAGAAAAATCTTCCTTATCCATTCTATAAACCCGTAGGGCAAATCTATCATAAAACTTTTAATTATTAAAGATAAATTAAAATCCTATTTTTATATATGTCACGAATTCAAATCCAGGCTCTTTGTATTCCGGCATAATATAATAATCCTGAAAGCATAAAATATTGCTGAATTTAGTACCAATGCCAATCTTATCATGGTAAGTCCAATCAATGCCAGCATTCATCATGTATATATTGCCGTAATATTTATTATTTAACTCTTGCCTGAATAACCCTGCATTAAAATCCAAAAAAAAGCTTAAACCGATTTTTGGAATATGCCATGTCATATTGGCCTTAATTTCATCACGCGGCTTAAAATGCATCATGTCCATGAATCTATGTATATGTTCCACTTTAAATGTAAAATATTCCTTAACCTGAAAATCAATCCCACTGGTAAGATTCAACTCATAGTACGATCTGGTGGTAAAACTATATAATTTTTCAGCATTGGTTGAAAGCTTCCAATCTGGTCCGTTCATATTGTATGCAAATTCAAGATCGGTATAAACATTTATCCATCCCGTAAATGACCCGCGTAAGCCTGTTTTTGCAAACCAATAGTATCCGGGAACGGTCTCCATCGGATAGACTACATAATTATTTTCTTTATACCAGTATCTATCCGGCTTTTCAGTCAATGATCCGCCACCTTCGATATAGCAATGAAAATAATTTTTAAAACTATAACCAAAGCTTGCATCAGGCAGGATATACCAGTTAAAATTATAATTTTTAAAAAGACCGACAAAATCGGTTGCTACTTTTATAAAAAATGATTCTAATAAAGTAGTGGAGTAAGAAATGCCCATCTTAAAATTATTATAAAACAGCCTTTTATAATAATCATTAAGCCTATCATTATCACCATCAATATAATCCTCAAGATAATTAAAATCATAGCCTGCATGAACGGACAAAAAATGATTATCCCTAAATATCTGGTTGTATGATATATCTGAATTTAAAAGATAACCAAAATCAAGTCTTTTAACATCGTAATTATTTTCCCATTTAGCAAAGTTTGACAGTAAAAAAGTATTCAACAAACGTAAAGTAATATCGTTTTGATAATTAAATTTAATAGAAGGAGACAGATCAATATTTATTATTCTTTTTGTCAATTCATCATATATACTTTTATTTTGCAATTTATATGAATATGAATAATATCCAAGCTCTGACCCCAGCCCCAGAATTTTATAATTATACAACAATTCAACAGACAGATCATCCAATGAAGAAGGATTCCTTACATTCGGATCGTAAAACCAAAAACTCTCCTTGGTTTTTCTTAGATAATGCACAGCAATATTGGGATTCAATCTTTTAACAAAAATAAAAAATTCAGAATAAAACAGATTGTTTAACCCATACCCCGCTGTTATCAAAGCATCAACTGGTTTTTGCTTTTCAGGAAGATCAATTTTTTCAGGGAGAGTTTTTTCAAGATCAACCTTTATGATTTCAGTTATATCTGGTTTAGGTATATCAACATTTTGAATATCATCAGTGATTTTTTGTATGTCTGGCTTAATATCCAATTCAATTTTTTTTGTGTCCTCAATTTTAATATCTACATTTGGCAACTGTATCAGTACATCATCTTTTTGAGAATAAATATAATTTGTCACAATTATAAAAACAATCAATAGCGCTTTTTTCATTCTTTTATACCCGCCTCAAGATCCTTTGCCTTCTGTATCCAGCTAGAATCAGGATATGTATTATATAATTTTACAAGCACTTTTTTTACAGCTTCTATATCATTTAGTTTAAAATAACAATATGCCGTCTTATATAAAGCCTCTGCCTTGATTTCTGCAGTTGTCTTATAAATCAATATATTTAAACATAAATCAATAGCTTCATTATATAAGTTATACAACATTTTATCATCAGCCAACGCCATCAATGCACGGCTTCCGGTAACCCCTTTATCATTATCAGCAATATTTTTTAACATAGCTATGCCCTTATCTTTATTACTACCGTTAAAATAAAACAAAGCAAGATTGTACTTGTCGTCAATGCTTCCGTTATCCGCTCTATTTATAAGCACAGCCTCATCTTCAGAGACTCCCTGATTTATTAAATCAAGTACTTTCAATCTGTCCTGAAACTGCCTTTTTTTTGAAATATTATTTTCAACCAACAATATTTTATTAATAACGTCTCTTTCCGACAGAAAATCTTTTTGCTCTTTATAGATATCAGCAAGCAAATACATTGCATTAATATAAAATGTCGAATCAGGATAATTGATGGTTAAAGTAAAAAGCAGGGACACTGCATCTGGATAATCCTTGATTTTGTATGCTGCATAGCCCCCCCAGTAGTATAACGAATCTATGTCTTTACTACTTTTAAACCTCTCTATACAGTAATTATATAGACTGTATGCTTCAGAAAATCTTTCAAGCTCTAAAAGCGACTCGGCCTGTAATATTAGTACATCCTTATACAAAGTCGAATCCGGGAATGATTTTTTAAACCTCTCTATCTGTATCGATGCATAATCAAGACCGAATTTATTAATATTGTATTTTATGATTTCATATAATGCCTGATCTTTAAAAGAAGTAATTTTTTTGTCTTCTAGCATCATTGAATATATATCAAGTGCAGACTTATTATTGCCGAGATTTTGATAACATTTTCCCATTAAAAAAAGCGATTGTACTCCCAGGTTTTCAGGATAGTATTTTTTATAAACTTCTTCAAATCTTTTGAGAGCATCACCATAATTCTTTCTTGAATAATAAGACCATGCCTCCATAAAGTAAGACTCTTTGACAAGATCAACTTCTATGTTTTTGTTTTTTGCCTGGTAAAAATAATCTGCTGCATTTTTAAAATCCGATTCCCTGTAATACAACCAACCTAAATAGTAAAAACATTTATCAAAAATTAAAAGAATATTTTGATCAAACATCTTTGGATCATTGGATATTATTCCCCTTAAAATATCTATCGATTTAGCATTCACTTTTAACTGCATGTAACTCAATGCGATAAGATAATCACATTTAATATTTATAATTTTTTTGTCATTATCCGGCAATTGTTTTGCAAAATTCTTTGAGTCGGTTGCATATTTAATCACATTATCATAATCTTCTATTACAAAATACAAACTACTGATTTCATAGGAAGCAAAAGCCTTTCGACTCAAAGGAATAACAGTCTGACTGTTCGTTAGAATATCGATGGCTTCTTTTATTCTGTTTAATTTTACAAATGTATTGGCTTTTAATATGCTATAAGAATAAATATTGATATTTTTATCGTCAATGCTATCGAGTATCTGCAAAGCCTTGCTGTAATTTTGATTATAATATTCAATATTTGCCTTGTAAAGCAGGTATTTATCCTTTATCTTTTTATCATTAACAAGTATCGAATCATATTTTTGAATGATTTTATTTAAATTCGTTTTATACTTTTCATCAAGCTGAAGTTCGATCGTCCTTATTATAGCTTCATTTTTCAAAGCACCATTTTCATTGATGACTTTTTCAAAATATTCATAAGCTTTCTTTTTTTGATTTAGTCTTTCATAAGACTCAGCTGAATAATAATAGGAATTTGTAAGCAACGATCTAAACCTATCCCTATCCTTTTTGGAATACTTCTCAAGATCCTGTAATTTTTTAGTGGCAATTTTAATTGTTTCGCTAAATAAAGTCAAAGCACTCTCATAATCCCCGGCATAATAATTTAATAGGGCAAGACCTATTATTGAGTCTATATTGTATTCAGACGCCGGATATTCGTTTGCCAGTCTAACAAGATATTCCTTTGACTCCTTATCGTTGTCAAGCCTACCTTCAATCTGAGAAAGCCTCAATAATGCAATATCAGAAGACGGACTGTTTTTTGCATAATTATCTATTTTTTTTAAAAGAAATTTTGCATTTTCAAGATTATTGCTCTTTAATTCAATCTCTGCCATATAAAGCCAGAATCTATCCTTAAATTGATACTGACCACCATTGTTTCCTAGTTTATTAATCCATGAACTTAAAAACATTTTTGCTTCTTCATATTTTTCTTCCTGTAAAAGTGTATAAGAGTAAAGCACGCTCGCTTCTTCATACTTTTCGCCTTCACTAAAATTATCAATTAGATATTTCAAACTACTTTCTGCAGCGGTATATTTTTGCTCTGCAATCTGTGAATTGGCAAGCGCAAGATAAGCTCTCTCTATAAGACTTGATTGAGGCATCATTTCTATAAATTTAAGAAAGGCGACTTCTGCATCAAACCATTGCGCTTGATTTTGATAGATCAAACCCTTCCAGAAATAAGCTGAAGCCGTGTAGGAAGACATCCTGTACTTTGTTGAAAGCTCATTTATATACAATAAGCTTGTCGAATAATCTTTGAGAAAGTAATATGAAAGAATGATATAATAATAAGCCTTTGGTTTTTCTGTATTATCACTTGAAATTTGAATATATTTCTTAAGATTGTTTATAGCAAATGCATACTGCCCGTTGTTGTATTGATTTATACCTGAATCGAGCAACGACCCGGCTTCATTCAATGAAAATACACGAATTGCAAAATTTAAAAAAACAAATAATAATATATATTTTTTCATGGTTTAATCTTTTCCTTCGAGTACCTTAATTACCCTTTTGTTTTCCGGTCAATTGAGCTAACGTCACCTTGATAACCGCTACAGCTTCAAGCTGTTTTTCTTCAAAGATAAAATCATTCCTGCCAGAATACTGTTTCATTATGGCATTTAGACCTTTTATCTTTTCTTCTGGGCTGTTTATAATTTCAGCACTCCCAAAACCCACGACACTTTTATAATTTATGCTCCAGCCGCAAGCTTTATCATTCTTAATTATCTCACCACTAAGATCAAACTGCACACATACATTATTGTTTTCTTTAAGGATATCAAGCTTTTTGCCCTCTTTAGCAGAATGAAAATAGATGATTGGCGGATCATTCTCAACAAATCCAAAATTCATGGCAACAATGTAAGGCTTATTGTTTACACACAGGCCAAGCCTGCATACTTTTGATTCTCTTATGATATTATAAATTTCACCTTTTTCTTTAATTTCTCTATCGCTTCTACGCATTTATATACCTTAATTATTGAAACCTATACTAAAATCGAATATCACTGTCAAGAACAGTGACATTTTCTTTAATATTTTTATCTATACTTAAAAAAGTATTCCATTATTTTAAATTTCTTGTAATTGACATAAATCAAAATATTTAATAGTACTAATATAAATTTATATTTCTAAGAGAGGATCGCATGAAAAACCAACAACTAGCATTAATAATTGTAGATATGCAAAAATACTATTTACAAAAAGATTCATCTTATTTTAAATTTTTCAATCAAATGAATCCGGGTAGTCTTGATTATATATTATCCAGAGCTTATCAAACAGTAATTCCAAATATAAAAAAATTAATAGATGAATTTAAAAAAAGGAGCCTTCCTGTAATCTATTTAAGATTATGCGGCAGTAATCCAGACAGAAGCGACCTTCACAGATTTTTTAAATCTGCATATGACAATGCAAAAAATAGCGGGATCGAAGATCTCTACCCTTTATCTTCGGACAGAATGTCTGAGGTGATTGAAGAGCTAAAACCCATGAAAGAAGATGCGGTGTTTTTAAAAACAACATACAGTGCATTTAATTCTACGGATATTAAAGAATATTTAATAAAAAACAAAATTAAATCTTTAATCTTTACAGGGCTTGCTACCAGCCAGTGCGTTGAAACTACCGCTCGCGATGCATCAGACTACGGCTTTGATGTCATTCATATTGAAGATGCTCAGACAGATTATGACGAAGAAAGCCATAATGCATCTTTGTACAGTAGCAGAGGCGTTTGCGGAGGAATAATTATGTATACCGATGGATTTATAAAAAATTTTGATATTGTCAAAAAAACATTTATATCAAATGATTAAGAAACATTTTTAATTTTTATTAATTTATTTCTTTTTGTTACTAAGCAATTTTTCTAAAAACTTTTCTGAATGCGTTATTAATTCCAACATCCGTTTTTTTGTAACATTCTGCTTTTGTTTTATTATTACTTTTTTTGCAATTGATATACATCTTCTGATATATTGAATCGATGGAATACTTCTGTTAAAATGTTTTGCAAGCTGCCAATCTTTATATGAATCATTTAAATCCAATAGCTTTTCAAGTTCTTTGGTTGACCATTTTTTTGATGTCCCATTACTAAAATCATACTGGCTTAATCTCATCTTATTCCTTTCATAAGAATTCTTTGACTTTTTTTTCTTCCAGTATGGGTGACGATTTCGTGCATATTCTATATCTTTTATTGTATATTTAGTTTTGCCAAGCCAGATTTTTGTAGCAATTCGTTTTTCGCCCGTTGATAAGTTTGATTTTACACAAAGATCAATATACTCAGCAGGATTTTTAGCATTGATTAATTTTTCAAGCCTTTTATCAATGGGCTTATTTTCTTTCTTTTTGTTTTTTGCCATAATAGCATCCTTTTTAAATAAAAATATCGTATAACGATTAAATAATAAGCCAAATTTGTAAAAATTTCAATACTTTTAAAAAAAATAAATTTTTTTATAGAAATTTATTTATATTGAATTAAACTAAATCTATAAACGATATTTAATGGAATAACCATTATGAATAAAGAACAATTGGTAGATCAATTCAATGATCTCGGAAAACATGAAAATAATAAGTTTAAAAAAATTTCATACTTTAATGCTGCCAGGATAATTAAAAATATGAATGAGGATGAATTTAACAATAGAACTAGTTTTGTTGATATAAAAGGGATCGGCAAGATTATAAATGAAAAAATAATGCAATTTAAGAATACAGGATTTATTGAAAAATGGAAAAAACTAAAAGATAATAACGAAATTTAGCCTGTTAAAATATCGATAGCAATGTTTGCAAGCATAAGTCCAAATATCCCTGTTATAGTAGGTAAACTGCCAAGTATCCTTCTTTCTCTTCCTCTTTTAAATTCTTTATCTTCAATTATTTCATTTTCAGTCAACTCTAAACTGTTATTACTTTTTTCAGTAGAATAAACACAGACTATCCCTCTGCCTACATTATTTTTCCTGAGTTTATAACGCAATAATTTTGCAAGATTACAATCCGTTGTATCAAACAAATCTGCTTTTTTAATTTTAAATGGATCCCTCTTTAAAGCCGCCCCCATTGAAGAAACAGTTTTAATCCCCATTTTATATGCATACGTTAAAAGTACAACCTTGGGATTATAAGAATCAATTGCATCGATTAATAGATCCGGATTGTTATCCAATATTTTATCTATGGTATCATAGTGAGCAAAAAGATTTATCTTTTCAATATTGCATGAAGGATTTATATCTTTAATCCTATTGAATGCCGCATCAACTTTATACATTCCCAGAGTAGAATGAATAGCGTACAATTGTCTGTTTATATTTGACTTTTTAATTATATCAAAATCCACCAGACGAAAATTTTTAACGCCGCATCTTGCAAGTGCTTCGGCTGCAAAACTGCCAACAGCACCAAGACCAACAATTGTTATCCTGCTATTTTGCAACTTTTCAAGTCTTTCCTTACCCAGCAAAATTTGTGTTCGATAAAAACTGTCCATTTTTACTTACAATCCTTATTAATTCTTCCTTATCAATTTTTTTAAGCTTTGCTGCCTTATCATAATGTCTATTTAAAAGCGCCTCACTCTCTTCGACGTTTACATCTGACTCCAGCAAAAGCCTGTTAAGAGGGCAACTTAAGAATGCATCCAGAACTTTGGAGTTTCTCTCATCATATATATTCGAATAAAATGAAACATAAAAACCATAGCTTATAAGTTTTTCCATTACCTGACTGGAACTCGAAAAAAAATGTAGTATGCCTCTTATATTTTTTATATTTAATTCATCGATTATTTCAAAAAGGTACTCCCATGCCTTAACACAATGAACGGATACTATCCTGTCATATTTTACGGCAAACTTAAGCTGCTTTTTGAACACTTCAATCTGTTTATCAATATCAAATAGTTGTTTATTTTTTTTATACTTTATTACATCAAGCCCGATCTCTCCAACCTGATATTTTTTATTTTCTTTTATTATTTCTTCGAGTTTTAAAAAACAGTCGTCTTTAATTGTATCTATATACCACGGATGAACACCAAAAAACGGCAGGACATTTTTAAAGTCATTAGCAATGTTAAGTAAATGCCCCCAATCATTCTCATTCGTGGAATTAAGAAAATAATAATAGTTGTCATTTAATGAGATATTGGCATTTTTGAAATGAACATGGCTGTCCAGCATTTGCATATTTATTCTTTATAATAAATAATTCTTTTTTTATCAATAAATATTGCATAATCGTTTTCATGCAAGTATTTGAGTTTAAAATCCTGACTATAAGGGATTAGAAAGGCTGCTTGATTAATTTCTGATAAATTTAACTCTCCTTTTTTCCTGTAATAATCAATAACCCGCCGTTTTATTTTAATGAGGTTTTTATCCTTTAAGAAATCAGGGAAGTGATTAAATTTCCCCAGAAGGCAAAAATCATATTTTAGGCAGTCTACAAAAAAATCAGTTTTTTCATTAAACTCACTTTTAATAAAGTCTATCAAAAATCTGGCATTATCGATCCAGTCTTTTGTAAATGATTTTTTACCGCTTTTATCAGCATAAGTAATAATCGATTCATACATGGCAAAAGGCGAATCAAACAAATTCACCAATTCATCAATTGTAATTTTAAACTTGCCTGTATTGTAAAAGCAATTTAATGCATTATCAATCCTGTGAAGATATTTAAGATCATCGTGTTTTAACCACTTGTTTTTCTTAATCATATAAGGCGGCATTTTGTCATATTCAATTTCATACTCCTTTATCCTTGCTGAAAGCTCTGTCCCCTTTAATATCTTTAAAAATCCGAATTGAAAATGTTCAGATCCTAATCTATAAACATCATTAAACGATTTCTTTATTATTTCAATGTCTTCAGCCGGCAACCCTGCAATTAAGTCAAGATGCACATGAATATTTTTAAGATTAATAATCCTTATAATATTTCTCTTTATAACATCCCAATCACCGGTTCTTTGAATAGCACTCAACGTGCTATTATTCGTGGATTGAACACCGATCTCAAAACGAAAATAACCCGGAGGCGCTTTTTTTAAAATTTCAATATCATCTTCATCAATATATTGAGGATGAATTTCAAAATGAAAATTTAAATTTTTATTGTAATTTTCAATTAGATATTTCCATATCATCCTGGAATGATTTTTATTGATATTAAAACTTCTATCTATGAATTTAATGCAGCTACAATTGATATCAAAAAGCATATTTAATTCACTCTTAACCTTAACCTCATCTTTATATTCAACACGTCCCAAACATACAGAAGATAGACAATAAATACATTTAAAACAGCAACCCCTTGATGATTCATAATAGACATATTTATTCTTAAAACCCGAAAAATCATTTTCAACATAAGGGAAAGGAATAAAATTGAAATCGGGATTTTCAATTTTTATTATTTTTTTAGTAGGGTTTATATCGTATTGAAGTAAATACTTAAATCCAGCTTCACCATACCCGCACACTATATAATCAATATTTTTAAATCTGGAAATCCACATTTCCGGATCAAAGCTTACCTCAGGTCCGCCCAGGATAATTTTTACTGCCGGCAGATATGTTTTTAACTCTAAAATAATTGATTTTACGATAATTGTATTCCATATATAAACGGAAAACCCAACGGCATCTGGATTTTCCATCACAATGTATTCAATGATTTCTTTATATTTTATAGTAAGATCAAATTCGATAATCTCAACATTAAAATCAAGATCCTTTACGTATTCCCTTAAATAATAAAGTGCAGGATTGCTATGAGTATATCTGGCATTAATTGCGACAAGAAGAATTTTTTGCATAATCTGGTTTAATTCTTAAATTATTAAAAGTCAAGAGAAAAAACAGTTGTTAATTCTTCATAAAATTATACTTAAAAGTATCTCAAAGAATATTGTAGCATAATTCTTATTGATTCAGCCAGATCCTTTTTGTTAAACACTTCTATAATTATGGATTTTTTGTAAGACTTTAAATATTCAAATATTTTCAATAAAATTTCTTCTCTGATTTTATTTAAGCCTTTATGGTCGGTTTTATCAACAAAACCGTGCAAATGGATTTCATTTATTCGATCATTAAAAGCATTTATAAAAAAATCAAAATCAAAATTGTTTACAAACAGATGGCCTATATCCATACAAATATTAAAATTATGACAGACAATCCTGTCCTTGAAATATGTCAGATCATAACCGGTGTTTTCGATAAGGATTTTGGAATAATTCTCTTTAAATTTCTCTTTTATAGCAGACAAAATATAATCAAACCGATCAGCACTCTTATTGTCTAACAGTATCTTTTTATATAAAAAATCATCCGATCTATCTATATGCAAAATGAATTCATTGATATCTAATTTATATGTTTTATCATAGATATAATCTATAATACCAAGCGAATTTTTAATTTTGTTTTTATTCTCATTCATTAGATCAAGATCGATTGGCAAATGGACTAGATAATCAACGCCGGAGTTTTCTTTATAAGCTTTTAAAGCTTCGATATTCTTATTATTAATCAAATCATCAAGATAATCCCTGCCAAATAACAATAGCTGTATTTTATCAAATTTATCCTTAAGGAATTTTATATTTTCGATCAGATTATTTTCCTTTTTATGAATTATATAAGATGTTGTGCCGACATCAAAACGGAATCTTTTTTTTACCGATTTCATTTTATGATCCATTTGTCTGTAAAGAGTAATGTAAAAATTATTAATAATTCCGAAATTTCACATCCTGCACCAAGCACATCTCCAGTTATACCATCGATTTTTTTATAAGAATAAAATTTAAAAAGGATATAAAAAATCACCATTACTATAGAAATAATAGTTATAGCTTTTAAATTATTAATTAAAGCGTTATAAACTAATGAAAAAAATAAAAAAACTAATATTATTATTAAAAAAAATAAAAACGATAGTAAAAAAACAAATGGACTAATTTTACCTACTATAAGTGAAGCCGTCCCGGACGGTCTGGGATATTTCGATTTAAATGACAATAAAACCATAATGAATCTGGAATAAACAGGGATTACTATAAAAAAAGGCACAAATTTTTCTTTTAAGAGAATCAAATAAATACCTGCGAATTTAAAAAGCATAAATAAAATTGCACCGCCCAGAGCAAAACTGCCGATGTTTTTATCCTTTAAAATTTTTAAACGCATATCCTTTGATTTATTCGCAAGAAAAGAATCAAGCATGTCACACAAACCGTCAAAATGAAAAAAATTATTCATTAAAAACGGGACGCTCAATATAATCAATGATCTAAATAAAACAGAGATATTCAAAAGAATCATAAGTTCATTAACAAAATATAAAATAATTCCAAAAAAAAGACCGATAACAGGAAAATATATTACAGAATTTGTTATATGATAATTTTCATAATTTAAATTTCTTGTACAGGGAAAATTGAATTTGGTGAGCATCGTAATACATGATAAAAGCGGATAGATTATTCTTTTCATTCATTTAACCCTCTGCGGTATTCCGGATAGAGTAAAATAAAAGGCAGAGCTTTGCAAAGCAATTTTTTGATTAATCCTACCGTGTATATCCCTGTATGATCTTGACATTTTATCTTCAGGTACAAGTCCAAGCCCAAGCTCGTTTGATACGATTATTAAAATTTTACTGTCTTTATTTATTTTTTTAAATATATTATTATCTCCTTTATTTGTATTAAACAAATTATACCTTTGAGTCTCACAAAATTTGCCGATAAGATTGTCAATTATTTTATCTGCAAAACTTTCGATATCTTCCAGATCCTTGCAAAACAAATTACCAAGCCATGTAGTAATGCAGTCCAACAAAAAAACATTGTGATCATCAGAAATATTATTTACTGTTTCATCGATATTTATTGATTCTTCATAGACCTTAAAGACTCTATCCCTATTTTTTTGATGATGGATTATCCTGTCCTTAAATTCTTCATCAACAGGCACACCTGTTGCAATGTAGGCAATATCCCTGCCTCTTTTAATAAAATCGTTCATCCTTAAAGCGAGTTGTTCTGCAAATGATGATTTCCCAGATCTTGCACCGCCGGTTATTAATATCAATTTATTCATCGCTTTTTCCTTAAAATAAGCTAAGTTAAGCTAAATCTCTTGATTGTTTTTAGGAGTATCCTTATATTTATTGATCGTATCCTCTGACACAAGAAATACATATGGTTTGTTGTTTATAGGATTTTTTTCTACAATAACAATTGTCTTATAAACATCTTCAATTGTCTTAAAATCAATTATATCATCGGGTTTACCGGATTTATAGATCTCCCCGTTGTTTAATATTACAAGCCTCTCACAGTATTCTATTGCGAGGTTAAGATCATGAAGGATCATTACAATAGTATATCCGTAATCCTTGTTTAAGGATTTAACCAGCTCCATGACTCTTATCTGATGAGCTATATCAAGATGAGATATGGGCTCATCGAGAAATAAAATTTTTGTCTCCTGTGTCAGAGCTTTTGCAATTGAAACAAGCTGTCTTTCGCCTCCGCTTATTTCGTTTAGATTTTTATCTTTTAATTTAAATGTATCAGTAAGCTTAAGATACTTATGTGCAATATCAATATCTCTATCCGACTCAAAAAACTGCATAGACTTAAAATGACAATATCTACCCATTAAGACAAAATCCTCGACTTTTATATAATCCGACTCAATATTCTGCGACACAACGGCTACTTTTTGCGAAAATGATTTATCAGAATAATCATAGATATTTTTACCAAACAATGTTATTGATCCATTTACCAATTTAATAATTTTTGTCATTGCTTTTAAGAGAGTGGTTTTGCCAGATCCGTTTGGTCCAATAATTCCGATTAATTCTCCTTCATTGATTTCAAGATTTATGTTTTTCAGCATGAATGACTTGTAACCGCATTCCATATTGTGAATTTTTATCATGTTTTAACCTTTTTTTTAGTCAGTAAAAATATCATTAAAATACCGCCTATGATTCCTGTTATAACTCCTACTGGTAGCTCGAGTCCAATAGGAAATAAAATTGTACGAGCCAACGTGTCACATAAAATCAAAAACATTGCTCCTGTGATAAATGAAGCAATTAGTAGAATTCTATTATCATTTGAAACTATGAGCCTCATAAAGTGCGGGATTATTAATCCTACAAATCCGATGTTGCCTGCTACTGAAACGCTTAAACCCGTTAATAATGACGTAATCAAAAATAAAAATTTTTTTGAAATCACCGTGTTTATTCCAAGTTTAATTGCCTCCTCTTCTCCAAGGGACATTGCATTTAATGCAATACTAAAAAATAATGATATAATTAGACCCATAAATGCCACTATACCAACAATTGTCGTTAAAACAGGATCGGATTTATCCAATGATCCCATCATCCAAAAAATCATGCTGTGAGCGCTTTCTGATTTTGATAATGCAATTATAAGCATTACAAGTGACGATGAAATAAATGAAAACATTACCCCGATAAGCAACATGCCATTAATCTTTAATTCCTTTTTGCTCTTGCTTAAAAAATAAACAAGCATGATCGACAATAGCGCTCCAGCAAATCCTGTTAATGGTTGAATAAAATTAAATTCGAATAATCTAGTAACATTAAATGCAATACCTATACATACAAAAAGATTCGCACCGCCAGATATTCCAAGTGTATATGGTTCAACAAGGGGATTCTTAAAAATGCCCTGAAGTATCGCCCCCGAAAGACTCAATGAGCCGCCGACGATTAAAGCCAATAAAATACGGGGTAAACGCAGTCCTAGAAGTATATCTGACTGCTGTAGCATATTTTTATTAAAAACATTAGTTGAGCCAACCATTATTGAAAGTAAAGCTGATAAAAAAAGCAGAATTAATAATACAAAAAAAATCACAATATACTTAGTTTTTTTATTCATTTTCACTTTACTCCAAAATTATTTCTGGATGAATCAATTTTACAATTTTTGCCAGACTTACGGCAAAGGTTACTGGGTTTGCACTGCATACTTCATTTGAATCAAGCTTAAAAATTAAATTGTTTATTGAGGCATTTATCGATTTAAATTGCAACCAATTATTTTTTTCAATCTCATCATTAATTCCCATGGCCGTAATAAGAATAATATCCGGATTTTGTTCAACAACTTTTTCCTTACTGTAAATCCCCGATGGGCTATCCTTTGAAATATTTATAGCATTACTAAATTCAATGAAATCATTAAGATAACTGTGTTTGTTTACACTCCATAATGGATTAGCACCAATCTGCATGAATACTTTTTTTGGTTTTAACTTAAAAGCCGCTGATTTAATTTTATCTACAATGTTGTTCGAATCCTCTACAGTTTTTTTGGCTATTTCGTCAGCACCAAGGATTCTACCCATTAATAAAAATTGACCACATATCTCTTCATAGGATTTAGGTGTTGGAATTATTATAACTCTTATGCCTAAATCCTTAATCTTTTTTATATTTTTCGGATGGGTAAGACCTCCTGCAAAAACAAGATCGGGTTTTAAACTTATTATTTTTTCTATATTTATTTCTATAAGACTACCGATTTTTTCTTTTTTTCTGGCAGCTTCGGGTCTTTCACAAAAAATCGTATTAGCGATTAGGTTATCCTCTTTGCCCAATAGATATATCATCTCGGTTATATATGGACCTAAAGATATTATTCTGTGAGGTATTGTTTCTTTTACTGCTGGCTGTTTTTTATAACAGGAAATAATCAGGGCTGACAATAGGATGAAACAGAATACAAATTTTTTAAACATTTGTCGTTCCTTAAAAAAAGGACAGCACCCTGCTTGCAACATCCTGAAATGATTATGATAAATGACTTTTCTTTCAACCGAAGAATTATGTCATCATTATCTGTCAGGCAGGCTTTCTGACTCTTCTTAAATTTACCGGTTTTCCCTTCCCGTGATATAACCACAGTGGTGTCATTGCTTACCGATAAACACTGCTGGGCAAAATTCCAGCAAAAAGAATTACAGCGGCGGGACCGTGATGGAATGCACACCATCTTTCCTATTACGGGCAACTAATTCAAGTTACCCCACCTGACAGCGATAAACATATAACACAGTTAGATTTAATTGTCAAAGTATTTGGTATATTGAAAATTCTTCAAAAAATAAGTGTTTAACGGTTGGTCTTTATTGACTATAAAAAATATTTATGATACTACGATATTAATTATTTCAAATTTTAAAATGGCCCTGTAGCTCAGTGGATAGAGCAGAAGTTTCCTAAACTTTTGGTCGGACGTTCGATTCGTCTCAGGGCTAATTAAAAATTATTGGTTTTTTTATATCAATATGAAAAAAGAATCCTTTCCTTTTCCAGTTTTTCACTCATTTTTTTTAAGTTTTCCAATTCCTTGGTCTTTTCATCAAGCTCTTTTAGTATCTTTTTTTCCTCATTTGAATCCATAAACTTCCTCCTTGAAGTTTAAAATCATCCATAATACCACCAGCTCCCTGTTTAATTTTCGGAATATATTGCGATTTAATAAACGAAATAAATTTATAAATTGTTTTGTAAAAATTCAACAAAATAAATATACAAAAAAGCAAATAATATGCTAAAAAAATTTTATGAATAATGATTTTAACTTATTGCCGGAAAAAATAAAGAGGCATATAACAAATATTATTAAATATTCATCTTTGCCTTTAAACAATGAGTCTATCAGGAAAATGGCTCAGTTATGGCTTGAAAAAGAAAAAATATTTCAGGAAGAGATTGCAAAATTTGGTTTTATTGAAGTTGATTTTATCCAGATTGATAATAAATGTGGTGCAATAATAATGACTTATTCAGGGTCATTACTCAAAATCAGTCCTGAAATAGATGGTGAAAGGCGGGTTCAATATACAAGCATTGGTTTAAGAAAAGATGTCCCAGAAGAGATAATAATCGATGAGGTAAAATTAGCATACGACATTATCAAAGATGAAACAATTGATTTCATCAGTGACAAGATAAAAACAACTTCTCCTGTGTATAAAATCGGTGTTTATAAAAACAATACTTCACCAGAAAATCAAATTGATGCTATTGATAAAGCTACAAAATATATTACAGATAATTTTTTAACATTAAACAAAGAGCATCTGGAAGATAAACTATAAATCAATATTTTCTATTAAATAAAAGGCTGTCTTAATACCGTTTTTAACTTTTCAGGGGATGTTTTCCTGAAATCACTTAAATATATTTCATGATGCTTTTGCTTTTTACCGTCGAATTTCCCTCCGTTTTCTTCAATAAGTTTATGAATTTTCATTATATTTGAATGTTCCTCAGAAAAAGCTCCTATGTGCATTATCTGGGCTGATTTACCTTCCTTAAATGTTTCAAATCTCAACATATCCAATTCACTCATGCTATTCTTCTTTTTTTGTTCTATTATAGCATTATCAATCATATCTTTGTTTACAAAATCCGGCTGCATTATCATTAATGTCCACTTCCAGTTATCTTTGTTTCCAGTAATAAAATCATCCATGTTGTCAGCCCACCACAAACCTTCAAGAGGCATTACCGCATAATCTATCCCCTTCTCTTTTTTATAAGTGAATTTAATTTTATATGATACTCCAAACAGTGCCTGAATTGCAGCATGGTATCCTGCATTCCTCAGCCCCATCCCGTCAATCATTAAAAATTTGAATTTCGGTACATCAACTATCTCTGGCACTCTGCTTGAAGGATTATAAAATTTTTTATAATCCTTTTTTAAATCGAGTTTATCAGCCATAAATTTTCTCCCTTTTAATAAAAGAATTATAATATATCCAGTTACTGGAGAGTCAATATTATTTGATAAATAAATTAAAATTTCAATTGACAAAATAAAATTTTAATTTATAATTATTATAATTTAATAATTATTTTTTCTTAATGTCCATTATATTTTTTATTTAGAGAATTAGCAATGAAAAATGAAATAATAATGAAACTAAAACAAAAGGGTGTAAAGGTTACTCCTCAAAGGGTTGCCATAATTGATTTTCTAGAAAAAAACAGGGTTCATCCTTCGGCAGAACAAATTTATGATTATATCATAAAAGATTATCCATCCATTTCCCTGGCTACCATTTATAATACTCTTGAAAAACTGGAAGAATTGGAAGCCGTTAAAAAATTGAAAATTTCAGATGATAATAAGGCTAATTATGAATATGATTTAACACCGCATTCTCACTTTTATTGCAAAAAATGCAATACGATCTATGATATACCTCTAGATGAAGATGATAGCAAAAAAACCATCAATGGCAATAAAATCGAGGAAGTACACATATACTATAAGGGGATTTGCAAAAAATGTTTAAATAATTAATCATAGATTAAACAAGGGGTAACATTGGTCTATATAAATTTATTAAAAATTTGAATTTTATTTAAGGAGATGGTATGAGTAATACGGAGTTCAAATAAAAAAGCCCTCATGACGAAA
>CAZHHK010000012.1:0-38495 GCA_964531405.1 uncultured Spirochaetales bacterium
TTTAATTTAAATTATTCACTTTAGAAGTGATTAATATATCTATTATACGAGGAGTCTTAAAATGAAAATTGCAAATACATTAAAAATCGCTTTTAAAAATATTTCCAAAAATAAAACGCGAAGTATACTTACATCGCTTGGAATAATAATAGGTGTATGCTCGGTTATTGTAATGGTCGGGATTGGCACGGGTAGCCAGGAAAGTATAAAAAAAGAAATAGCAAGTCTAGGTACTAATCTAATTGTTGTTTTCCCTGGTTCATTCAGAGGAGGTGGAGTTAATCAGGGAAGCGGGACTATAAATAGGTTGACCCTGGCCGATGTTGAAGCAATCAGGAAGAATGCCAGTTACATCGAAGCGATTTCTCCCATCATAAGGATATCAAGCCAGATAATAGCAGGAAGCAACAACTGGCGAACTCAAATTAATGGTGTATCAGAAGAATATAAAACGATCAAGGATTATAATTTAACATCCGGAGACTTCTTCACAGAACAGGATGTTAAATCAAGAAAGAATATAGCTGTAATAGGATTAACTGTATCAAACCAGTTGTTTCCCAATGATAACCCTGTAGGTAAAAATATACGAATAGGCAACATACCTTTTAAAGTCATAGGTTTACTGGAAAGCAAGGGTAAAACTTCATTCGGTCAGGATCAGGATGATATTATTTATATTCCGTATACAACAGCTATGAGTAAACTTAATGGATCACAATATATTAATTCAATTGACATAAGTGCAATATCAGCTGATTATATAACAAAAGGACAGGAAGAAATACGACAAATTTTAAGAGAAAGACATAAATTAAAATCAAACGATGCGGATGATTTTACTGTAGGAAGCCAGACTGAAATTACAGAAAGAGCAACATCCGTAACACAGACAATGACACTACTTCTTGGATCAATCGCCGCTGTTTCTCTTATTGTCGGAGGTATAGGTATCATGAACATAATGCTTGTATCAGTGACCGAAAGGACAAGAGAAATAGGTATTCGTCTTGCGGTTGGCGCAAGAAGCAAAGATATTTTAATGCAATTTCTTGTTGAATCTCTTGTCTTAAGTCTGATTGGCGGAATAACGGGTATCGCAATATCATTCATAATCGCCATTATATTAAATACTTTTACTACTATAAATGTATTGATTAATTTGAATATAACAATTGTTGCATTTTTGTTTTCAGGAACAGTGGGAATATTTTTTGGATTTTACCCGGCAAAAAAAGCTGCAGGTTTAAATCCAATCGATGCCTTAAGGTATGAATAATAATTATTATGATACAAGTAATAAATTATGATATAATCCAAAAAGACGGAGATTTTTAATGCCTAAAGAAAAAATACTTGTCGTTGATGATGAGGCAGAAATAAGAGACCTTATTACAAAATATCTTGAAAAAGAAAATATGACAATAGCTCATGCGGACAGTGGAGAAAAAGCTTTAAATCTTTTTGAAAACAACGATTATGATCTTATAATTCTTGACATAATGATGGATGGCATCGATGGTCTTGAAGTATTAAAAAGGATCCGCCAGAAAAATAAATTTGTTCATGTCATAATCTTAAGCGCACGTGAAGAGGATTACGATAAAATACTGGGGCTTGGACTTGGCGCTGATGATTATATAACAAAGCCATTTATCCCACAGGAACTTATTGCAAGAGTCAAAGCTCATTTAAGAAGACACAGCTTGACAAAAATAAATAACAAAGAGTCTAACGATGAGCTATTGACAGCCGGAGATTTTGAGCTTGATATAAAATCATATTCAATAAAAAAAAATAATATACTGCTTGACCTTTCTGCAAAAGAAATAAAATTAATGCTTTTTTTTATGAAGAATCCCGAGAGAGTTTTTACAAAAAAACAGATTTATGAAAACGTATGGGAAGATAATTACTTTGATGATAATTCCTTGATGGTATATATAAGACATTTAAGGGAAAAAATCGAAGACAATCCTAATGATCCGCAATATCTTACAACAGTATGGGGAATAGGCTATAAGTTTTCTCCGAAAGGACAAATAAAATGAAAATACAATCAAAAATACTGCTTGCCATAATATTGACTCTGATTATATCAACCGTTACTTCTATACTTTTAATAAATTTGATAATTAATGTTTTTGATAAAAGTTATACAAGATATGATATCGAAAAACTAGTCTCACAGATTGTTGATGGACTTCAACATATAAAAGTAGCTGACAGATCAAGTATAGATAAAATAATAAATAACTATAAAACAGATAAGATTGATATAACCTTAATAAATAAAACTGATAGGAATGTGCTGTATTCAACAATTAAAGATTTTGATATTAATAAAATGTTTTTTTTAAAAAGAAGATTTGAGGATACAAAAAAATCCGATAATTCTATGAATAGGTATATAAAATTCATTGAGCTAAGTGATAACAGGGATTTTGTTATTGTGCGTCCTGTTATTATTGATAATAAAATTGAAGCGGATTTATTCATCGCAATAGACAAGGATATGTTCCCTCCGTTTTCAATAAGAATCAACAGGGATAAATTATTTTTTATTTATATACTGCTGTTTGTTGCACTTGTATTGATACTGGTTTTTTCTTTTATCATAGTATTGTTTTTTACAATGCCTCTTATAAAAAGATTGAGAATTTTATTCAATAAGATTAATAACTTTGATCTTACAAATCCCAATATAAGGATCAATGACAACTATAATGATGAGATAGGAACAATCTCCAAAACATTTGATAGGATGTCGGATAAAATAAGAGAAGATTATAATGAAAGGATAAAGTTTTATGAAGAAAGACAGGAATTAATAAAAAATATTTCGCATGACTTCAGGACTCCGCTGACATCGATACTTGGATATTCGGTATCTCTTGATGAAGGATTTTATGACAATGAAGAAGAACAAAAAAAATACTATAGTATTATAAGAAAAAAAGCAGAGTATATGTCTTCGTTATTTGATGAACTTATGGAGCTATCAAGACTTGACAGCAACGCTTTTATTTTAAAAAAAGCTAGATTTGATATGGCTGAGATTTTAAGAGAAATAATAATTGAATATATCCCTCAGCTTGAAAAAGATAATTTTACACTGGAATCAGATATCCCTGAATCCTTGATAATAAATGCTGATAAAGACAGACTTTCCAGAGCCATAAGAAATATAATCGATAATGTCGTAAAGCATGCTGCTGAGGGGAAATACCTTGGTATATTTCTTAAAAAGGATGACGAAAAAACAATAACTCTTAATATAATGGATAAAGGTAAGGGTATTCCAGAAAGCGACTCTGAAAAAATATTTAAACGTTTTTATAAAAATTCGCAAGTTCAGGGGATGGGGATCGGCTTGTCCATAACGCGCGAAATAATAAAGAAACATAACGGCAATATCACTGTCAAATCCTGCAATGATACAGGCTCATGCTTTATAATTACTTTACCTTTGTATATCTAAATCATCCTCAAATATTCCGGTTTTAATTTTATTCCACCTTTTAAAGCCTCTGATAAAATTTGCAGGGCTTCTTCTTTACCTCCCGGAATCCGAAATTGGAGCGGCAGATAGTTTGATGCATGGTTTGCCGAAAAAATCCCTGCACTTAAATTTGTATGTTCGATCATTGTGTACAATTCCTGCAAAATACCATACGGATCAAGTAAATCAAAATTATCATTCTCTACATCCTGATAAAGCGGCATCTGCGGGAACATCATGAGACTCAAAGCATTTGCGTAATTTGGATCTATGAGAGACAGAGCTTCACCGGTTTTAACGGCATGACTCTGGCTATGTTTTTTCCCACCGAGACCAAGGAGTACCGTTATGGATAATTTCATGCCTGCTTCCTTTATCTTTTTGCCCTGCTCGATCTGGGTATTGACATCAACACCCTTGTTCATGCTTGCTAATATTTCATCATCACCGGATTCTAATCCCATGTATATAATGCCGAGTTTGTTTTTTTTTAATTCCTTAAGCTCATCTAAGCTTTTTTTCATGATGCTTTTAGCATTACCATAAGTGCCTATCCTTGTAATCCACGGCAGGGCAGTTTGTATTTCCTTTAAGATTAACAATAACTTTTCCTGAGGAATGATAAGAGCATCACCATCGCAGAGAAAAAGCCTTTTTTTCATTTTAAAATATTTTGAAGCGAATACCAGATCTTCTTTGATTAAATCTATATCTTTAATTTTAAATTTTTTGTCTTTATACAAACCGCAAAATCTGCATTTATTATGTGAACAACCTTCGGTTACTTGAAGTAAAATACTGTCGTGCTCCGCAGGAGGTCTAAAAATATTCCCTGAATAATGCATAAAATATCCTTAAGTTATTAATATATAGCAAATCCCGTCTAATGGCAATACTTATCATTTTTAAAACAAATTTAGATCACAAGCTTAATAATTCAATAAAATTAAAAATTTATAAATTTATTTATTTTTATTGAATTATTAAAAGAAATAACTGATAATAATCTTATATTGCATAAAACTTTGCAGTTTCAATACTTTTTGATCTAAATTTAATAGAATGTTATATGATAAAGAATCTTTTCAAATATTTATCACAAACAAAAAATTCAATTAATAGTCAAAAAGATTTTAAAAATTTAAAAAAATGCAGATTTTTTATTGTTTTTTCCATAGCAGGTATTTTTTTATTTTTGTTCTTTGGGTTGCTTCATATATTTTATGAACCAAATCAATTAATGATGATTGTTATGTTTTCATGTTCATTCTTATTTTTTGTAAATTTGCTTATATTTTTGAAATTCGAAAATATAAATGCTTCAGCAAGTTTTATCATATCTTTGTGTATCATTTTATTTACCATTACTATGATTGACGGTGGATTAAGGAAATTTGGAATAATCTGGGTATTAATTTTCCCTTTAATAACCTATTTTTTTAAAGGAAAGCATTCTGGAACGATTTTATCTCTTACTTTAGTATTAATAGCATTAATGATTATCTTCCTTTCATATTTTAAATTAGTTAATTCGGCATATAAACCCGAAATGTTTTTTGACATTTTTGTTGTATTCATCCTTATATCAGCTATGACTTATTATTATGAAGATACTTTTACCAAAAGTGAAGAGATCATAATACGGCAATTGTATGTTGATTCGTTAACAAACCTTCCTAACAGAGTTAAAATGATAAACGATATTAAAAAGATCGAACATATTGTATTAATTTTAATTAACATAGATTCTTTCAAAGAAATAAACGATCTTTATGGAAATAAAGTTGGGGATAAGGTTTTAATAAAAATATCAAAGCGATTGAATAAAATCAAAAATAAAACTAAGAGCATATATAATATCTATAAACTCCATGCTGATGAATTTGCAATAATATTAAAAAATTTTGAAAATAAGGAATATGTTCAAAATTTTATTGAAAATGTCCATAAAATTCTATCAAGAGACATGCTGATAAATGAACTAGAAATTTCACTTAGCATGTCCATAGGCATTGCGCAAACATCAAAAGATATACTGGCGGATACGGATATGGCTTTAAAACTTGCCAAAGAAAAAAGGAAAAATATAATTTTTTTCGACAAATCTATGAAAATTGTTGAAAAATATGAGGAAAACCTGAGCCAGCTACGTAAGCTTAAATTGGCTATTGCAACCGACAATATTGTACCTTATGCACAACCAATTATTAAAAATGAAGATAATACCATAAACAAATATGAATGTCTTGTAAGATTGATAAATAATAAAGAAGTTATTTCTCCTTACTATTTTATTGATATAGCAAAAAAGTCTAAGCTTTATCATCATATCACAAGGTTAATTATATTAAAAGCATTCAATGCCTTTGCCAATACAGATTTTGAATTTTCAATTAATTTAACAGTAGACGATATATTGAATTCCAATACCGTTGATTTTATCACAAATTCACTCAAAGATTACAATATTTCCGAAAGAGTTGTATTTGAGCTGGTTGAGTCTGAGAAAATTGAAGAAATAAATGAAGTAAATGATTTTATCTTCAATATGAAAAAAATGGGATGCAAGATCGCTATAGATGATTTTGGATCAGGATATTCTAATTTTGCTTATATTTTAAGAATGAATATTGATTATCTTAAAATTGATTCTTCTCTAATAAAAAATCTGGATAATGATCCAAATTCTTTAATAATCACTGATACAATAGTAAATTTTAGCAAAAAACTCAATATTAAAACAATAGCAGAATTTGTCCATACAAAAAGCGTTTTCGAAAAGGTAAAAAGACTCGGAATAGATTATTCTCAAGGATATTATTTCGGTGAGCCTGTACCAGTTGAAAAAATAACTAATCTTCATAATAATTGATTTTTTACCCGAGATTATTTATCTATTATCAAGGATAATCACTAATAATTTTTGTTTACGGGGACAGAGCTCTATTAAAATAGCAACAATTTAAACTGTAATTTAAGTAAAATTCAATTATAAATATCCGACAATCATAATATGAGAAAAATCTCTATTTATTTTATATTATTATTAACAGCTTTTAATATATTCTCCAAACCTACGAGGATGATTTTTATCGAGCAGATTTATAATCTCTATGAATCTAACCTTCACGACAGTGCTGCAAATCACAAAAGAAATATATTCTGGCTTGAAAATGCTTTAAAATTACCAAATATTCATCCAAGTATGGCAATTGTTATTACCAATACATGGGAAGAATATGTAAAATATAAAATTCTTTTAAGATTTCACATACATTACCTTCTAACCAAAGAATATGTTGATTGGGGATGGGAATACGACAAACGTGATGTTGTTTTTTACAATATAGAATGGGCACAAGATTTAAAGAAAAGTTTTGAAATTGCAAAATCTAGATATAATATGGCAAAATATTATTGGGATGAGACAAAAAAGTGGTCAAAACTTGCTTACAGCAAAAAAATCAATATTGGATGGGATCAAATTGAGGACCTTAACTATGAGATAGAAAACAACATATACGATTATGATTATGGAATGATAATCGAGATGAGACTTAAAGGAATTGAGGACAAGATTAAAAAAATTGATGATTATATTAAAAATAATAAATGATTTTTATGAATTCTTCCCTCTTAGAGGTACAAAACTGACACCAAAATAAGTTTCATTTATAAAAGTATCTTTATCTTTTTTAATTAAAAATATATTACCGTAAGTTTCAGGATAAAGCAGTATCCCTCCGTCAACCAGTTGATCAAGGAGTATATTCCTATCAAATTTATTAGAAGCAACACCTGCAGAAATCAATATCCTGTCAAACGGAGCATATTCCTTAAAACCCATCGAGCCGTCTTCAGCAAGTACTATTATTCTCTCGGAATACTGAGCAAGATTAGCGCGCATAAAATTTGCAAGCTCAACAATTATTTCTGATGCGTATATTATCCCGTCTGGCGCACACAAATGACAGGCAATAGCTGCAGCATAACCACAGCCGGCTCCAATTTCAAGTATTTTATTACCTGGTTTAATGTCTAGTTTATCAAGCATAAATGCAACCATGCTAGGCTGTGAACAGGTCTGATTAAATCCTATTGGTACAGGTCTATCTTCATAAGCATAATTTCTTACTGAAGCCGGCAGAAACTGCATCCTATCAACTTTAAGCATGGCTTCAAGTACCTTTTCGTTACGTGGAAGATTATCCAAATACATTTTTGATTTATTTCTAATAATATTTATTAGAGTCGTATTATCTTCTATCATACTATGCTAATATAATAATTTTTTAATAATTTGTATAGAGATATTTGTTTAAAAATTCGTGATCTTCCTGTTTTATGTCTAAAAATATAAAACCGTAAAAATAAAAATCTTTTTCTTTGAATTTTCGTATGAGCTTTGTTAGAATCCTTATTTTATGTTTTTCAATCTCTAACATAAAGTAAACATTATGATTTAAGAGAAGTTTATCCTCAAAAAAATTATTATCATTTTTAAAAGCAAGCCCTCCACCACTTAAATCATAGATTGGCACAATGTAACGCTGTGTATTTTTTTCTTCCTCTTTAAAATAGCCATTTTCCTTAAGTGCATAGGATAACAATCTTGAAAAATCATAGCAATAATCTATCACTTTTACGCTTATCGGGGTTGTTCTGCGTTCATCATTTATTAAATATATAAGCCCAACAACATAATTACGGTATAATATTGGTATAATTGCCTTTGAATAAATTCCGTGGTTTGCTTCTTTCTTAAGATAATCGGATAAAGCTTTGTTTGTAAGATAAGGCTGTGTTTTGTTTTTTAGTATTTCAAATTTTACCCACTCATTTTTTAGTAAAATCTCAGAATCATGCGACAATTGTTTTTGAGGTAAATCAGAATAAACGCTTGGTATATATAAAATTTTGCCGTATTTTACAACAAGTTGCTCCTCAAATGTTATAGGTGTATAATTCCTTAACATTTTAATCTTATTGTAAGATACAATATTCGATAATTTATTTCTAAATTTATTAATTAAATTTTCGATTTTTACATCATAAAGATCCGCTTCAATCGGAGGTTTGTTAGGATAATAATGAACAATTGTTTCCGGGTAATTAAGCCTTATAAGATCGCCTTTAATAGTAAATTTTGCCTGTAGCTTGCCATCTACTATAATTCTTTCGAATTTTCTCTGTAAATTCTTTGCTATGTTTTCTGGATTATGAATAATAGCAGTATTTCCCTGGATTTTAATTATATTTGTTTTGAATGTGTGATAATTATTCTTAAAATAAAAAATTACATTGATTTCGGCATTAGGGCTGTAAAGCTCATTAAACAGATTGAATATCTCTATTTTTAATTCTTTGGAGTTATGATCCAGTAAATATCCTTGAGTATGTCTATTTTTACATTGTATGTCCAGTTCGATTTTATTTACTACTAGAAATTTGTATATGAATTCTTTTTCTATTCTGCTAATGACCGGACTCATTGAATTGCCTTACCTCATTTGGTTTAAAACTATATTCATTGCCGCAATACTGACAATTTGCTTTTATCATTCCATCCTCGGTTATAAAAGATACAAAATCATCTTTTTTAAGACTTTTAAGAATATTTAAAATTTTATCCCTATTGCATGAGCAACTAAATTTTAGTCTTTTTTTATTTAAAATTTTTAAATCCATTTCTTTTATTATATATTTAATTATATTATCGATATCATTGCCGTTATTTATTAAAATTTCCGTAAAAGAACTAATTTTTAAAAATGAGTCATTTATTGCGATTAAATCTTCCTCTTTTATATCAGGCATAGCCATCAAGAGTATTCCACCGCATGTTTTTACAATGTTTTTTTCGTCTATTGCGACGGCTATACTTATGTCAGATTTAATCTGCAAGGACTGTTTCATATAAAGCGCAATATCCTCGGCTATTTCTCCGGTAACAATGGGTGAAATAGAGCTGTAATAAGGTCTATTATCAAAAGTTTTACGTGATACCACAATCTCGCCAAAGCCTATATACGGCTCTGCCTTTATATGATTACCCTGCAAACTTCCTTCGATAAATCCGAGGTTTGGCTCATCTATAAATCCCCTGATTTCCCCTTCAAAATTACATTCCGAAAAGATTGTTTTAACATTACCGGTACAATTCCACTGTAGAGATAATATATCTTTTTTGTTTTTTAAATTACCACTTAATAATACCGATGCAGTTAATGCCCTTGCAAGTATTGTTGTAGAAATATTATTAAGATTTTGCCTTTCTTGAACTTCGGTTAAAACATCTGGTAACAATGCAATATAAACATTAAATTTTTCGTCTACTGAAATGGCGTTTATTAAATAATCATTATTATAGTTAATTTTTAGATGGGATGTCATTTATCTTCTTAAAATATGGATTGAATTTTCTCTCAATTTCGACTGTAGTCGCAGGACCTTTACCCGGATAAATAATTATATTATCAGGCAATGAAAGTATCTTTTTTTTTATGATACTGTATTCATAATTGCATGGATTCTTGCCTTCAGTTATAGAGCTTAATGTCCCTGCTTCAAATATATCGCCAATAAATAGCATATCTTCAACCAATATTGAAATCGAATCATAAGAATGAACCGGAGTCTCCAGAATTTTAAATTCCATGTCTTTTTCTTTAATTATTGCTCCGTCATAAATTTTTATAGCCTTGTAATCCTGTACATAATCTTCATAGGCATATATTTCAGCATCATATATTTTTTGTATCAGAGGAATTCCTCCAGTTTGTTCATTATCGTTGTGAGTGATTATAATTTTTTTAATATCAACACCTGCATACTTTACCAGTTTATAGACATTTTGTGAGAAAGCACCAGGATCGATAATTATGCCTGTTTGCTGATTATCATCTGTCAGAAGATAAATATTTGATATTGTGTCAGGATTTATTGTTGTATATACTTTCATATTTTATAATCCTCTAAGAAATAATCGTCGTGTTTTTTAATTATTAATAGTGCATCCTGATAATTAGAACTTTTAAGACTTATATCATCAAGGACTTTCCCCTCAAAAATAGTTTTCTTTAAATTACAGTTTGCAAATGAAGTTTTATTAATAACACTCCCTATGAACCTGGAATATGTCAAATCTGCATTCTTAAAAATTGTTTCATCAAGCAATGCACCGAGTAAATTTGAAGAATAACAAATCGTTTCAACAAATAAAGCTTTTTTTAAATTAGCCCCGCCGAATATAGAAAATCTAATGAAACTGTTGGAAAAATCTGCTCCTTCAAGATCAGCAAAATCAAAAAAAGTTGAAGTTATATTAGTCTTATTAAAATTTGCTTTTTTAAAACTGCATCTTGAAAATATTGTAAATGACAAATCTTTACCAGAAAAATTAAAATTATCAAATGGGACACCGGTAAAATTATAACCCTTTATCTCATTATTTTCAAAAATGAATTTATGAATATCAGCAATGATTTTTTCTCTATCACCATGGTGTTCAAGACAAAAATCGGTAAGAAATATTGCTTTGTTACTGCAAGAATTATGCTTACAATTTGAAAATGTCATAAGCGCTCGTTTTAAATTATTTATTAATATATTTATAACATATAATTTTCATGTTTTAAATATATTTTATAAAAACTGACATTTTTTTTTCTTCTCAACGAATAGAATAAATGCAAGAAAACATTTCATTTTTTACCAATTATATCAATCAGTTTTGTATAAAAATCATCCTCAAAATCACTAATAATATAATCTTCTTTAACAAGTGTAAGCTCTACCTTGCTTATTATAGATTTTTTATCAGGTATTAATATTTTAAAGCTTATCCAAAAAGGCTCTGCATCAAATGGCTTTTCTTCAGTAGTTTCCATAACCGGTGGATTATCAGCTTCATTGATCCTGTTTTTATTTAATCTCATATTATTATCGGAAGATATTGAATTATCAATATCAAACTGTAATTGCACCGGGTATGCGACTCTTAAAGAATATTTCTGATCCGGGATTGTAGCTAAAGTTTCATATCTTAAATTAAACGAATTAAATGCTGAGGGAGTCAAAATAAGCTGAATATCGAGATTGTTATTTGTTAAAATATAGTCAGCGAAATTTTTAACAATCAACAGGATTTTTCTGAACCTTGGATCAATCACATCATCCTTTATTATTTTACCAATATCCATATCTGTTACTTCAATCTTATTAGCATAAGCCGGATTTTCCCATAAAACAGGATTAAAAGAATCCGTATAGACTTCTTCACCATAGATATCTGTTGTTTCTGTTTGAATCTTTTTTTTGCATGAAAAAATGATAAATAATATTATTGAAATAATAATTAAAATACTTTTGCAATTCATTTTTATTATTTATCCCCTAAAATGCTTTTATGTAAAAAACGGGCGATTTCAAAATCGCCCGTTAAGAATTTATATATTATTATCCCATTTTAATTCTATAAACTTTTTCAAGGCTGTCAATTTTAGAGATTTCATCTATAACTTTATCAGGTATATCACCATCAATCTGTATGAAACTTAATGCCTTTTTCAAGTTGAGGTTACGTCCAAGCTCCATGTTTGAAATATTTAAACCCGCATTCCCAATAACCGTACCGATCTTTCCTATGAAGCCTGGAATATCCTTGTTTAATGTTAACAATAAATTCCCTTCAGGTGCGAAATCAAGAGCAAAATCGTCAATTTCTACAATCCTATATAATCCTTCCTTGAATACTGCTCCTTTAATCTTGGTTTGACCGCCTGAATATTTTGTAACAAGGGTTATCTGTGAAGCATAATCCAATGACTCAGGGTTTTTTGTCTCAACTACTTTTATTCCCATTTCTTTTGCTACAAATTGAGCGTTGACGAAGTTGATGCCTTCTTTGGAATTTTGCAGTAAGCCTATAAGTAGTGATATTATAATTGGAGCAGTTTGAAATTTACAAACTTCACCTTCGAATATTACTTCTATTTCTTTTATATTAAGTTCGGCAAACTGACCGTATAACAAACCGATCTTCTGAGCAAGCTTGATATAAGGATCGATTAATTTTCTTGTAATTGCATCAAGATTTGGAGAATTAACTGCATTCTTTACTTCGCCTTTTGTTAAATAATCTCCTATCTGTTTTGCGATTGCTATAGCAACATTCATCTGAGCTTCGACAGAGCTTGCTCCAAGGTGAGGGGTACATGTAACATTCGGATGCATTACAAGAGGGTTATTAGGTTCGGGTGGCTCTTTTTCATAGACATCAATAGCAGCTGCTTTTACCTTACCGCTGTTTAGTGCATCAAGTAAATCCTTTTCATTAATTATTCCACCACGTGCGCAATTAATAATATATACACCTTTTTTCATTTTATCAAATGCATCTTTGTTTATCAAATTTACTGTTTGCTCATTCTTTGGAAGATGCAATGTAATATAATCGGAATTTTTATATATTTCATCTATACTGTTGACTTTTTTTATAGCAAGCTGAGAAGCCTTTTCATCGGTTAAGAATGGATCGTATACTATTACTTCCATCAATAAGCCTTTTGCTCTGTCTGCAACAATTGTTCCAATATTTCCAGCTCCAAGTATACCAAGAGTCTTACCTGCTACTTCGACGCTTGTCTTTGCAAATATATTTTTTTCCCATTTACCGTTTTTCATAGCCATATTGGCAGGTGCTATATTTCTAGAAAGACACAGCATTAAAGCAATGGTTAATTCTGCAACTGCTGAAGAATTACCACCAGGGGTATTCATTACTATGATGCCTTTTTTTGATGATAATTCGACATCTATATTATCAACTCCTGCTCCGGCTCTTCCCACGACTTTCATTTTAGCCGCTTTATTTATTACCTCACCTTTAAATTGGGTTGCACTTCTTACGATTAAGCCGTCATAATCTCCAATAATTTTAGATAATTCTTCTGGAGGCAACCCGGTCTTTATATCAACCTGTATATCCTTATAATCCTTGAACACTTCAAGAGCTTCTTTTTCAACGTTGTCTGCTACTAAAACCTTATACATGTCATACTCCTTTTTAAAAAAATACCATTTTAACCCTGTTTTGAAATATTATAATTCATGTTTAATTTCAGTGATACAGGTAAAAATGAATTTAATGTGTTTTGTCCTTAAAATAAGCCGATTTTTTAACAATATATATATATTTAAACATAGTTATATGAATTTTAGCCTCCTAAAGAAAATTTGCTAATAAAAGTAATACCCCTATAGCATTCAAAGAAATGATACCGCCAGTTTTCATTTTAATATAAACAGCATAAAACATTAAATATTTTAAGATAATGTTACCATGACGGTCTTATTATTTATTGATTAAAATATATCAAATATAACCGGTAGAGTCAATAATATAAAATCAAATAAACAGATAGAAAATCCTTTCATTATAATTACAAGAGGTCAGTTTTTTATGATGCCTCACCATTTTTATAGTCATAAAACAAATATTAAAAAAAGTAATGAGCAAACTTTTTTAAAAAAGGATTCTTAATATAATTTAGTACTACAAAATAAAAAAAGGAGCTACCTTAAAAGGCAGCCCCTTTGTATATTTTTATTTCAAATTGTTTTTTATCTCTTTAATGTCATCAATTCCTGAAGCATTTGATCAGATGTCTGGATTGTCTTTGAATTAGCCTGGAAACCCCTCTGCGTAACTATCATATCGGTAAATGCTTCTGCAAGATCAACATTACTCATTTCAAGAGCTCCAGCCATAATTTTACCTTTACCCTGACTACCAGCGGTACTGATATCAGGTTCACCCGAGTTATTAGAGTAAACAAAATTTGTTTCTCCTGATTTCTCAAGACCTTCCTGATTTGGGAATGTTGCCAAAGCAACCTGAGCTAACATCCTGTTATTGCCATTTGAATAAACACCAGTTATTGTACCGGTATCATCGACCTTTAATCCTTCAAGATACCCCATCCCAAATCCATCCTGTCTAAAAGGTTTAGTCGTAAAAGATGAAGAAAACTGCGTTACTCCTACTCCGTCGTCTGTCCTTACTCTGCCTGCCTGACCCAGATTAATCTGTATATTCATAGGAGCAGAGCCATCCCCAATATCCTGAACATTTAAATTAACATACAAATTGTTTTCATTTCTCACATTACCGTTTCTATCTGTTACTGATAAAATTCTTCCTAAATTATCAAAATTAATTCTAAAATCCATTGTCCCATTTGCAGTAGGATTGCCGCCGCCTGCCGTTGGAGTAACACTTACATTATATTGATTTTGGTCAACTCTAATTTTCTGTGTTGGGTTATTGGGATCAATCCTGAATAATTCTGCTCTTACATCCCATTGGTTTATCCCTGTTTTATAAAAAGTAAACCTTGTCTCAATTGCATTACCTAAAGAATCAAAACTATCGATAGATGAGGTCCATGTGTTTTTAATTCTATCTATTTCGGTTATATTATCTATATCAGGTACAATAGGCATTTCAGACATCAGGTTACATTTAAAATCAATATTTGTCGTTGCCTTGGCTGGATCCTTGGAGTACATAGGTATAATTATATCACCGGGTGTATCGGCTGTTCGTATAAGATACTGATTGCCGACAAATTGACTCATCCATCCCTGCACCTTTAAACCTGTACCTGGATTTACAAGCAATCCATCCTTATCGAGTCCAAATGCGCCTGCTCTTGTATAATAAGTTTTCTCTCCGTCTTTTAATATGAAAAAACCATTGCCGCTTATTGCCATATCCGTATTGACACCGGTGGTCTGCAATGATCCTTGAGTATGAATGGTATCAATTGCTGCTATTACCATGCCAAGACCTATCTGCTTCGGATTTACCCCACCTTTTTCATCCGTAGGTCTTGAAGCCCCACTTAAAGTTTGTGATAACATGTCCTGAAAATTAACCCTGTTTTTCTTAAAGCCTGTAGTGTTTACATTGGCAATGTTATTACCTATAACATCCATCCTTACCTGATGATTCTGTAAACCGCTTACAGCTGAATATAATGACCTCATCATAGCTTTATCACTCCTTAAAGTCTTTGCTAAAAACTTTAATTAAAATATATATTAAAACGGATAAGCCGTTATAATTTATTAACACTTACAATGCTATTAACAGAATAATCTTCGCCATTTACTTTTATAAATACTTCCGATCCTACTCTGTTTACAGATTCTACAATACCTGCGGCTAGCATTTTATTTCCAGCCTGATCAAACTTTCCATTATCAAGCTCAACATAATGTCCTAATAGATCAAAGCTTGACTGAAAATTAACATTATCCAACAACTTGGACATACTTTTATTAAAATTAAGCATCTGCTCAAGAGATGAAAATTGAGCCATCTGTGCGATAAACTCTCTATCCTGCATGGGATTTGTAGGATCTTGATATTTTAACTCAGTCAGAAGCAGTTGCAAAAACTGATCTTTACCCAGATCTTTAACCTGCTGTTTTCCGTCTTTTGTTATTGCTTTATTTAAAAAATCAACTTCATTTTTAGTTTGCATCAATTCAAAAGGATTTTGATTTATATTTATCGATCCGCCTACATTTTTTATATCTGACATTTAAAACTCCTTTTTATACAATAATATTTATATTCTTATTAGAATAAAACGGGATATAATTACTCTGCATCATATCGTTGTTTTCTTCATAAATTCTTTTGTCTTTATCCCCACTAATGCCGAAAACTTCAAATTCATCGATATTACTATTATTCATATGTTTATCACCAGCCAAACTCTGATTATTAAAATTACTACCTGCAAGCACAAGCTCAAGATTTGACAGTTCGACATTTGATTTCTGCATTACAGCTCGTAATTCCTCAACATTATTTTTAAAGAAATTCAATGTTTCTTGATTTTGAACAATCAATTTTCCGGAGAGTTTACCATCTTTCTGCATGAATTTCATATCTATCCTGCCAAAATCTTCCGGTCTTATCATAGTCGAAAATTTCATTTCACCCTGAGTAAGTACAATCCTGGTGTTTTTCGATATTTCACTGAATATCAAATCCTTATTTTGATCCAGAGTTGTTCTTACTGTCTGCGAATTAAATTTAACACTTGAATCTTTTGCTAATCTTGCATCATTTAAATTAAGATTTATCTCAAATTTATATTCTTTGATTTCATTATTTGATTTAATATCAACAGACGCTTTGTTTAATTCTTCATTTCTAATTTCATCCAGACTTATTTTTTTTGTAATTTCTTTTTTTTCCTGTTGTTTATTAATTGCTAACGAAGCATCGTTTTTAATTGGTTTGACTTCAACATTTTCATTATTAATTTTATTTTTATTGACGTTTTGACTACTATCTATTATTTTTTCATTGCTCTTTTCAATGCCTTTTCGATTTTCAGAGACATTTTTATTATTAAACTGTCCAGAGTTAATAATCTGTGCTATAAAATTATTTGCCGTTGTTTTACTTATCCTTCCTGCATTAAAATCATTTAAAACATTCTCTATTCTCTGACGTGTCTCTATATCAACATTTTTCATTATAAATTTGATCACATTAGGATCATCAAACTCAATTTTAATATTATCATTTTTCTTGTTTGCTTTGATATCTTGAGAATCAACTTTGCCAATATTTTTTTGACTGTTTTTGACTTCTGTTTTTTCAACAGGTTTTATCCCTGATTTGGTTATTTCTTTTGCATTTACTGCTATCTTTGCATCATCAGTTTTACTAGATTCAGCTTTTGCATTATCGCTGTAATTATTATTTTCCTGTTTATTCTCTATCTTCTCATTAATATTATCAACAGGCTTTGGATCTATCTGTATCTGCTTATTATTATTCAATAATTCCTCAAAAGAAATCCCTGTTTTATCGTTATTTCTATCTTTATAAAATGATTTAAGCTGTAAAGTTGCATCATTTAAAATGTTTACTACCATTTTATCCAGCATTTTAAAGCTCCTCTAAAAAACTTTCTGGCAAAAAAAATGGGACTTATGGATTATGCCGAAAGAGTAAATTTAAATAATTATTATGACTAATTTATTAAATTTACTCTTTTTAGGCTTTGATCCTTAAGCCCCTCCCCCGTTCTTTCTAAATTTATTTTCGGTTTTTTTAAAAAGCACTTAAGAAAAATAATTTTAAATTTTTTAATTTAATCCTCCGCCTTTAAGCACTCAATAAAAGGTATAATTGAAAGCTTAATTATTGAATATTTTTTCAAACAACAAACAGTTAAAGAGATTAACAAAAGACTAACTTTTTGTAAGAAGGATATTTTAAATTATAAATTTATAAAAATTTTCATGATTTTATGATTTTTTTTCATCTATTTTAAATCTTTTCTTGACTTCATATTTAACTTTATATAGGATTAATAACGATATAAATATGCAGGGATAAAAAAATGAACAATAAGCCAAATGAACTTGAAATTACAGTAAGCAAAAATAAAGATAAGTATCTACTTATTACTCTTTCCGGTAATATTAACCTAAATTCAATCGATTACCTGTCAAATAATATAAAAGAAATCAAAATAAATAACATTACAACAAAATATTACATTTTTGATATTAAAAATCTTAAATTTATATCCAGTGGCGGTATAGGCATTTTCATGGATCTATATAATCATGTAGAAAGCCTGGAAGGTAAAATATGTTTTATAGGCATCCAACCTACCGTTAAAAGAGTATTTGATCTTGTCGGATTTATGCAATATTTTGGTGATGCCACCAGTATGGAAGAGGCTATAGAATATATAAAGAAATAGTCTAATTATTTTTAAGTACTTTATCCAGTTCTTCGCTGATTTCTTCGATCTTGAAAGGTTTTATTATTGCGCCTTTAAAGCCATATTTTTCATACTCACCGATTATCTGATCATTGGAATAACCGCTCATTACTATTGCATTTACATCAGGATCAATTTTTTTAAGCTCTCTTATTGTTTCTTTACCGCCAATATTACCCGGTACAGTAAGATCAAGAAGTACACAATCATACTTTTCGTTCCTTTTCATAGCCTTTTTATATTTTTTAATTGCTTCTACCCCGTTTAATGTAAAATCTGATTCGTATCCTAAATACTGCAATGATTTTCTCAATATATTCTGAATATCCAATTCATCATCCATTATTAGTATTCTTCCTTTCCCTCTTACAATGTCCTTATAATTTGCCATATCAGCTGACTGAGCATTTTTATCCTTTGTCTTTGGGAAATACAGTGTAAATTTTGTCCCTTTTTTAATCTTGGAATCCACCTGAATTATGCCGTCATGTTTTTTTACTATTGAGTAGACACTGGCCAATCCCAATCCCTTACCATCGACCTTTGTTGAAAAAAAAGGATCAAATATTTTAGGCAGATTTTCTTTGGATATTCCATATCCTGTATCTTCAAAAGTAATTTTAATATAATTACCATGCTTTAACAAAGGAATATTATTTGCTTCATTGTTGTAATTTTTAATAGCAACCTTTATACTACCACCATTAGGCATTGCCTGTCTTGAATTTATTATTAAATTATTAAAAACCTGTCCCATTTGCCCTTCATCAAAATCAATCATGAATACATCATCATCAGCATCTATTTCATACTTTATATTTGAACCCCTAAGACTGAATATGAGGTTTTCTTCTATTACCTTTTTAATAGATCCTGCTTTCTTTATCGGGGTACCACCCTTTGCAAAAGTTAAAAGCTGCTCCGTCAACTTTTTGGAATTATAAGTTGCTTTTTCAGCATCGAGAAGCAATTCATAAAGATCCTTATTTTCACGCGAATACATTTTTGCCAGATTTATATTACCCAGTATAGCAGTAAGAATATTATTAAAATCATGTGCAATGCCTCCCGCAAGTATGCCAAGGGACTCCAATTTTAATATTTTATTCATCTCTTCTTCCATGCGGGATTTTTCGGTTACATCCCTGAATACAAGGACAACACCAATGATTCTGCTTAAATTATCTTTAATAGGTGCTCCACTATCTGCTATTACTCTCTCTGTACCATCTTTTGAAATCAATACCGTATGATTAGCCAATCCAACTATTTTCCCTTTTTCTAAAACTTTCTCAATAGGATTCTTGCATGGCATCCTGGTCTTTTCATTGATAATATTAAAAACTTCAGTTAATTGCCTGCCACTCGCCTCTTTCTGTGTCCAGCCTGTCAATTTTTCTGCAACTTTATTTATTAAAACTACCCTGCCATTAGTATCGGTTGTTATTACTCCATCCCCTATACTACGTAAAGTTACCGCAAGTTTCTCTTTTTCTTCTAGTATTTTTTCTTCCATCATTTTGTATTCGGTAATATCACTGATAAAACCGCCAATAGCAAGAAATTCCCTGTCGCTCGTAAAAATAGGTTTGCCTCTTTCCCAGACCCATTTTTCTTTTTTATTTGCAGATTTAATCCTGTAAGTTATATGATAAGATTTATTATTCTTAATTGCTTCCAATATTGTATCTTTTACGTTTTTTATATCTTCTTCATGAATCAAATTCATAAAATTTACTTTATTGTTATCGATCAAATCTATTGGCTCATATCCGGTTAGTTCAAAACATCCATCGCTTACAAATTTCATCATAAAAACATCGTTTGCATCAGACAGATAAACTATTCCGGGAAGGTTGCTTATTAAATTTGATAAAAGCCGCTGACTTTCCCTTAATTTTTTTTCAGCGCCAAGATGTATGTTAGGATCAACTATTTCCATAAGATAATTATTGTTTATCTTTCTAATCCCGAAATTCAATGTAATCTTTTCACCACTAGCTTTTAAACAATCAATTTTAAAAACTTCATTTTTATTTGTGCTTTTATTCAAATTATTCAAGATATCCGATAATTCTTTTTTATTAAATATTGTATGCTTTGATAGCATTTGTTTTTTATTAGAAAAGCCAAATAATTTTATAAATGATTCGTTTATAAATAAAAATTTGCAATTTTTATTTATAATTACAAAAGGAGTATTGATAAGCGAAATAATTTTATTAGTATAATTTTTCTTTAAAATAAAACATACTATTAAAAATAAAATTATAAAAATTATTGAAAAAATTAAAACTTGATACATAACGCTTTATATTTATAATGTAAAATATTTTAAAAGTCAATAGTTATATAAATTTTTATAAATATTGCATGTTTTTTACAGTATTTATATTTTTTAGTGTTTAATATTTTTATTAATTTAACGGGGACAGAGCTTTAATTATTTTTTTAAATTTTTCTTTATCAAACCTTCATACTTTTCTCTGTTTATCGGATATTTAACCAGCAGTAGCATACCAATAATAAAAAACACAAATGTCAAAACACCAAAAGAAAGTCTTACACCGATTTTCCTGTTAAAAAACATCTCTCCCAGCCATATAATAAAACTTGTTAGCAGTATCCCAACTGCTCCGGCAGAATTATTTATAAAAATCCATATTCCGTAAAAAACAGCTTCATACCTTTTATTATTCTCAGCCTCAAAATGATTTATTACATCGGGAAGTAATGAATATGGATATAAATGATAAGCAGACATTAATAATCCGACAATAAAAGTTGCAATCATAAAAAATATATACAAATGACTATTTAAAAATATGGAAAGCATTAATATTACAAAAGAGGCGCTGATTACCGTAAATATAAAAATATCTTTTTTTTCAAAATATTTTTCAAATCTTCTGATAACAGGTATACCGAATATCCCGCTTAAAATAAAAATTAATAAAATTACAAAACTATCCTTATAAAGAATACTATGACAAAAAAATGTTAACGAACTAATCAATGCCATCATAGCTACTGTTGAGAAAATAAACATCCGTAACAGTATGATAAAAGGCTCATCTTTTAAAATCATACTCAAATCATTTAATGAAAATTTTTTATTAAGATCTGATTTCTGCTCATGTATCATAAAAACAGGAATTAATGATGAAAGAGCTACAATTGTACCAAACGTTGACCCCATTATCATTAAGCCTGTATTAATATTATCAAATAAGTTGATAAATATTTTTACCATACCGCCTATAATTATGCCTAAAAGTGAAAAAATTGTTCTAAAAATATTAAGCGACGAACGAATTTCATAATCATCGGTAATGGCTGGCACCAAAGATTTATATGAAACATTTATAAATGAAAAAATGATGCAATGAAAACAAAAACTTGCCAAAGCTAATAATATTTTATGAATTTCTCCTATGCCATACGGAACGATCCACAGCAAAAAAAAAGATAATCCGTAAGGGACAGAGCCTATTATTATAAACGCTTTTTTAGTTCCGGTTTTAATGCTTATGCTATCAGATAATATGCCAATAAATGGAGAAATAACAGTATCAATCATTCTGCCTGCAAAAATTATTAAACCTGCAATTGCAATATGTATACCTGTATAAATATTTAAATAATAAAGATAAAAAAAGTTAACTGCAAAATATGTAATAGAAATTGCCAGATTCCCAAAGCCATAGCCTATTTTATTAATCAATTTCAAAATATTTATCCCGAAAATTGTATATTTTTATATATCGCCTTTTTATATTGAATAACTTAATAACATGATAAATTATTATTAAAACATTTTATGACACTAAATTTAATCTGGACTGAAATAAGGAAGCATTCATGACTTTTTTCATGGAGAATATTCATTCATTAAAGAAATTATAAAATTCTTTTATATAGTATCAATCTATAAGCTGCAAATCCTGAAATGAATTAAATTTTAATTTTTGTAAAGTATTTATGCATATAGAGAAAATGCAATTATCAAAAATTTTTTTGATCGTTTTCATTATTTCCATTTTTATCCAGTTTTTCAAAATAAATTTTGTTTCATCCTATCTACTGCAACATATAGAGGCATAAATGAAGTAATGAAATATGCTGAATTTTCCTTAATAAGGATGGAGTTTTTATTATATAAAAAAAATAGGTATACTTATTCAAGATTATTTTCAGAATAAAAAATATAATAATCATTAATAATAAAATTGATTCTATTTAAAAAATTAACAAGACTTTTTTATTATATCCGAAACAATTATACCAGATTCAAATGTTGAAGTAATTGAACCAGAGTTACAGGTATCGGCACCAACTAAAAATAATTTATTAATTTCAGTTTTATTATCAAATTTACTGTTTTCATTATTAGATTTATTTAAACCAAAAATTCCGCCATTAATTTTACCTGTATAATAATTCATAGTTTTAGCAGTTGCTGAAAAACAAATTTCATATTTATCAACAGGAATACCCGTTATTTTCTTTACTTTTTCAATAATTTCTCTTGTTTTCTTTTCTTTCTTTTTTTTATAATCATTCGTATTTAAATTAAACCATATATTAAAATCATTATCAAATTCCACAATAGTAACACTTGATTTTCCATTCTTAGAATAAAAATCATCTATAGCTGAATAATTAGTTAATAAAAAGCTTTTATTAACATTACTTTCTTTATAAAAACAATTACTAAAATCATATTTATTTATAAAAAAATTACTGGAGGATACAAACTCATATTTTTTTAAATCAAACGGCAAACCAAGAAAAACCTGAAATACGCTTCTTGATGGTTTATATTTTTTTATCTTTTCTATTGTTTCAGCACTACAAATGTTTTTTCCTACTAAATTATTAAATGTCGAATATGCATTTACATTTGATACTATATAATCAGCATAATATTCATTACCATTATTCAATCTTACACCTTTAGCCGTATCCTTATCTATTATAATTTTATCAACAGCAGATTTATATTCTATTGAGCCATTATTATTTATTATAAATTTAACTAATTCGTTTATTAATTCACCACTACCATTTTTGGGCATTAAAGGCTTTAAAATCATTAAATGATAAATCATACTGGCAATTAGATTTGCATTTAATTTATCTGGCAATGATGAAATAAAAAAATGACAATACTGATAAAAAAGACTTTTTAAATTATTGTCATTGATATTATAAAAAAAATCAAAAAAAGTTTTATTTCTATATTTTACAAAATGTTTATATGACATAATACCTATTTTTCTTGATATCGAATTATTTTTTGCATTCTTAAGCATTAAGCCTGTTATTGCATCATAAGGATGAAAAAAAAATGATTCCTTTTGTATTCTTCTCAATCTTAACAAATCATCTGTTAGATTTGAAAATTCATTAAATAAATTCAATAATTCAATCTTATAATCAGGGAAATAATTTTTAAGTGCACTCAGTGCACGTTTATAGCCCGAATTAACCAAATATCTATTAGTAATATTTAGTTTTTCATCAAATACAATTGTTTCAAAACAATGATCTAATTCAATAAATTTTATATTTATTCCTAATTTATCAATATCTTTTTTTAAATAGTTATAATTATTAAATCCTCCTATTTGATGAGTTGTTGCATCAAACCAATAATCTTTTCTTTTAAAGGTATTAATATAACCGCCTGGTTGATTTAATCTTTCAAAAATTTTTACTTTATATCCACTCTTAGCAAGATAAGCACCGCAACTTAATCCTCCTATCCCACTGCCAATTATGATTACCTCATCTTTGTGTTTCATTATTTAATCCATTTATTTTTAATACTTAAAAGTGATATATTATTTATTCTATAAATTGTCAAATGTATATCCAAATAATTCAAATATTATATTATTCTCTTAAATATTATAAAATTAATTTATATTAAAAAAATTATTTGAATTATTATTTCAATTATAATAATATTATTTTGATAATTGTTATTATAATCTGGAATATAAAATGCCAACAATAGAAGGCTATAAAGTATTAAATCAAATTCATGTAAGCCGTAATGCTATAATATACAGAGCATTAAGAAATAAAGATCATAAAAGAGTTATAATAAAAATATTAAAAAATGACCTTCCATCATCGGATGAAATCAATAAATTTACCTATGAATATGATATTGCAAAAAATCTATACAATATAAACGGTATAATTAAATATTATGAATTAATAAAACATAAAAATACGCTAGCAATTATAATGGAAGATATAGATGGTATTTCATTAAGTGAAGTAATATATAAAAATAATTTTAATATAAATGAATTTTTAAAAACGGCAATTAAAATTAATGACATAATCTATAGTATTCATAAAGCTGGTATCATTCACAAAGATATTAAACCGGCAAATATAATCATAAATCCTAATAACAATGAAATAAGATTGATTGATTTTCATATCGCTACACAAATGATAAAAGAGAAACAGGAACTAACTAATCCTGAAATACTTGAAGGTACATTGGCATACATCTCACCAGAGCAGACAGGAAGGATAAATAGAACGATAGATTACAGAACCGATTTTTATTCTCTCGGAGTTACTTTTTATGAAATGCTTACCAGGCGACTCCCATTTGATGATAAAGATCCTATGGAGCTTGTATATTCTCATATAGCAAAAAAACCTATACCACCGCATCTTATTAATCATGAAATACCTATTATCATTTCCAATATAATAATGAAGCTCTTATCCAAAAATGCCGAGGACAGATATCAAAGCTCTATCGGTTTGAAGCATGATCTTGAAAAATGCATAAATTCTTTCAGGAGTAAGGGCAAAATTGAAAATTTTATTCTCGGCAAAAAAGATCCTGTAGAGATATTCCAGATATCACAAAACATATATGGCAGAGACAGAGAACTAGGCATAATACAAAATCTTATTGAAAAAGCATCCCAAGGATCAAAAGAAATACTTTTGGTATCCGGTAATGCAGGAATAGGTAAATCAGTACTTATAAATGAAAGCTATAAATATATAACTCAAAAAAAAGGATTTTTTATAACAGGGAAATACGAAAACTTGAAATTCAATATACCATATCATGGGATAACGCAGGCATTTCAAGAACTTATAAGGATTATATTAACAGAAACTCAGGATAAAATTGATATATGGAAGAAAAAAATATTAAAAGCCATTGGCAATGATGGCATGGCTATAATAAACATCATACCGGAACTTGAGATTATAATCGGTAAACAATATCAATTAGAAGAACTATCATTAAAAGAAAGCCAGATTAGATTTAACATGATTTTTGAAAGATTCATAAAAGTTTTTGCATCAAACGATCATCCTATAGTGTTATTCCTTGATGACATTCAGTGGATCGACGATGCCAGCATGCAATTAATAGATGTAATATTAAAGGATATAGAGTTAAAATATATATTAATTATTGCAGCTTATAGAGACAATGAAAACAATGATTTTTTTATAAATAAATTTAAAAGTAATAAAATCAATATTACAAGTATTAAACTGGAGCCATTAACTAAAAATGATATTAACATTTTTTTATCGAAAACATTTAAAGGCATAAATAATTTTGATCCCTTATCAAATTTAATATTATCAAAAACTAAAGGTAATCCATTTTTTATTATAGAGTTTTTAAAAACTTTATATAGTAACAATCTAATTAAATTTGACAATGAATGGAAATACGACATAGACAAAATAAAAAATATTGAGGCTACGGATAATGTAATCGATTATATTGTAGATAGAATAAAAAAACTGCCTGAGGACACATTAGTAATTTTAAAGATTGCCTCATGCATCGGCAGTAAATCGCAAATAGGTTTATTATCGGTAATAAGTAATTTTAATTATATCAAGATATTAAACGATCTAAAGATTGCATTCGATGAAGGCATAATCATAAAAGAAAAAGATTCTATAAAATTTACCCATGACAGGATAAAAGATGCTATATATCAGATGTTTCCCAAAAGTGAAAAAAACAAGATTCACTATATAATAGGTAAAACGCTATTAAAAAATGAATCAAATAAAGAAAATTTATTTGAGATAGTAAATCATTTAAACATCGCTAGTGATTTATTAAACGAAAAGGAAAGAAAAAGATTAATAATATTAAATCTAAAAGCAGGGAATAATGCTAAAAAAAACAGTGCATTCACAGCGGCATCTAGTTTTTATAATAATGGGATAAGACTTTTAAATAAGGATGCATGGGAATCTCAGTATGAAATAACACTACAATTGCATATCGAATTAGTCGAATCCGAATACATGTCAATAGCATACGATAAGGCTGAAAAATTATTCAAACTTCTATTAAAAAAAGCCAGAAAAACAGAAGATGTAATTAAAGTTTATGAAATAATGATTATATATTATATAAATAAAATTAAATATAAAGAAGCGATCAAACTCGGCATTGAAGTTGTAAACAAATTGGGATTTAAATATCCAAAAATATTTCAAATAAATATCTTTTCAATAATATTCGAATTAATAAAATTCAATAAATTATTAAAAAACAAACTAAACGAATTAAATGCGGATTCAATTGAAAAATTATCGAATTTACCTGTATTAAAAAATACTTTAAAAAACAAAATAATAAATATACTATATCACATTGGGATGCCATTTTATTCTATTTATCCAAATAAATATCCATTTTTTATTTTAAAATTTTCATCTCTTGCTCTAAGAGAAGGTTTAACAGCCTATTCCAGCGCTGGATTCGTACCACTGGGAAGTGTTTTTACTATTGGTTTTAATAAATATAAATTAGGTTATGATTTTGGTAAACTTGCTCTAAAATTAACTAATAAATTTAAAAATAAATATATAAGCACTTTTGTTAAATTTACTTTTGGCACAATATTGCAGCATTTTATAAAGCACTTTAAAGAAGACATAAAATATTTAAGAGAAGCATTAAATGACGGAATATCATCGGGAAACATTCAGTGGACTGCATATTCTATAAACTTATTATGCATTAAATACCTTATTATAGGAAATAATTTAGATTTTGTTAAAACTCAGTATGATAAATATACAAATTTATTTATTAAATTAAATGAAAAAGATGCATTTAATCATTTTTTCCCAGTAAAGCAATTTGTGTATAATTTATTAGGTCTTTCATCAAATATTCATAAGCTTAAAGGAGAATTTTTTAATGAAGACATTGAAATACCTAAAAGTATAAAATTAAACCATTTTCCGGGGTTAATGATCATTTATTCTTTTAAAACTTTTTTATCAATAATACTTGAGGATTTTAAAAGCGCATATAAATCAGCAATAGAATGTGAAAAATATTTAAACAGTGATCAGGCGCAGATACAAAATTTATTCGCTCATTTTTTCATCACATTAGCTTATTTAAAAAACATTGATGCAAATAATAAAAAACAAAAAAGTAGACATTTAAAAATAGCCAATAAATATCTTGCAAAGATAAAAAAATGGCATGAAAGCTGTGAGGCTAATTTTAGCCAGCTTTACTACCTTTTACTTGCTGAAATAGCAAATGTAAATAATCATGATGATAAAGCAATTTCATACTATAACACTGCGATAAATTTTGCAAAAAAATACGAGTTCATTTATATAGAAGCTTTAACTAATGAACTCGCTGCTTCTTTTTATAAATCAAGAGGTATAAAAACTGTATCTCTTGCATATCTTACCGAAGCGGTGTACTTATATAAAAAATGGGGAGCAATTGCAAAAATTAATCAAATAAAAAAATCAAACCCTGAAGTTTTTGAACATATCTATTCAAGAGAATATATCGGTGAAAATACACTACTGAGTTTAACTGAAAAGGAATCATCAAGTGGATTACAAAGCTCCAGTATGTCTCTCGATATCGAATCTATTATCAAGGCTGCTCAGTTAATTGCCGGTGAAATCGAAATGAATGGATTATTAACTAATCTCATTAAACTTATATTGATAAATTCCGGAGCACAAAAAAGTATTATAGCTATGTATAAAAATAACAAGTTACTCATAGAAGCAGAATACAGAGTTGATCAGTCTGCTCCTAATATAATGAAGGATACTCCAATAGAAAAATATTCAAACATACCGCATTCAGTAATAAATTATGTTGATAGAACAGGAGAAATAATACTGATTAATGATACTTCAAAGAAAAATAGATTTACAGATGACCCTTATATAAAAAATAAAAAGACTAAATCTATAATGTGTATCCCTATAATGCAGCAAAAAAATATTCTGGGTATATTGTACCTTGAAAACAATTTAACAATAAATGCTTTCACTTTAAAGCATCAGGAAATAACAAAAATCATAGCGAGCCTTGCTGCCACCTCTATTGAAAATGTATTTTTATATGAAAATCTTAAAGAAAAAGAACTTCTTGAAAAAGAATTAAAGATTGCATCAAGCATACAAAAAAGTATGCTTCCTGTAAATTTGCCAAAAATAAAAGGTTACGATATTTATGCAGAATGTATTATGGCAAAAGAAGCAGGCGGCGACTTTTATGATATAATAAAAATAGATGATTCAAAATACCTGATAACAATAGGTGATATCTCAGGAAAAGGAATGTCAGCAGCTTTATATATGAGCTCTACCCTTAATATTATTAGAACCCTGGTTGAAATCTTTAAGAATAAAAAAATGTCAGATAATTTAAACTCTATTTATATATCAAAACAGGTAAATAAACTTTTAATTGATATAATGCAAAGGGGAAAATTCGCAACGATTATTATAGGTATACTCGACATTAAATCAAATATTTTCAAATTTACTTCAAACGGACATGAGCCTTTTGTAATCTATAATCCTGTAAACAAAAATTTCAGTATGCATAACACAAAAGGACAGGCATGCGGTATCATTCAACCAGAGATTTTTGATAAGTCCATTGAAGAAAAAGAAATCAAGATAAGAAATGGTGATTATATATTATTCAATACAGATGGAGTCACAGAAGCAAAAAATATTAATAATATTGAATATATGGAAAGGTATTATGACAGCATAAAAACTTTAAAGGATAATAAAGATGCAAAGCAATCATTGAAATATCTAATAAAAAAAGCTAATGATTTTTCAAAAAATACACCACAATATGATGATATAACAATGATCTGTATTAAAAAAGAGGCAACATGAAAGATATTAATACTATAATTACTACTATATCAAAAGAAATTGAAGATAGCTTTAGTAAAATAATTCCTAATGAAAATCAGTATAATTTAATCAAAAATGATTTTAAAATATACCCCGAAGATCCTAAATCTTTAAGCATTATTTTCTCAACGAGATATTTTACGAATCCTTTTAAAATATCTTTTATCCAAAAATTCATTAAGCTAATTTTACAAGTCATGACACTCGAAATTAATGTAATAAATGATATCCTTATTGCTATCGATGAAGCGGTATCAAATATAATAGAGCATTCATATAAAACTAAGATCGGAGCCGTAGTATCATTTAAAATGACATTCTCGCCCCGTAAATTAATTATCATGATAGATGATTACGGCAAAAAAGGATTAAACTTCAACCTATATAATGCTGGTAATTATAAAACAATAAAAGAACTTCAGGAAACAGCTAAGAAAACCGGAGGCGGCATGGGAATATTCTTAATAAAAAAAATTATGGATGAAATTAAATATGAATCAGTGCCAAACCAATATAATAGAATCATACTGACAAAAAAATTAAATAGCTTAAAATTATTTTCTGATCTAAAACTTAAGAACATAAAATCGTCTGTAAATTATAAGGAAGATGCATATATAAAATTTATTGAAAAAATTTCTAACTGCGTAGTTATAAACATAGAAGGCTGTATAAATACTGACAATTCTCTAATAATTGATGAAGAAATTCAAAAAATAAAAAACAACCTTTCTGTTGAAAATTTCATCTTTGATTTAAATAATACGGAATACATCTCAAGTTCAGGAATAGAAATATTCATGAAATTATTGAATTTAAAAACTAAAAAAAACATATCTCTTATTGGAATTAATGATAAAATAAAAAGGGTTTTTAAGCTTACCGGTTTTTTAAAATATTTCAATTTATTTGATTCGGTTGAGAAAGCAAAAAAAATTTATAGATAATCTCTATCTAATCGAATAAAACAGCATTTTTTTATACCTTCTTTGAGATTATGTAAATCATCATTATTGATGTTAGTTATCATAAAGCCAGCTTTAAATGTGGTATCTGTTTTTTTATACCATCTCATTTCACATTCACCATTAATAAAACCGATTCCTTGAAAAAAAGTTGCAAATTTAAAATGGTTAGGGTCTATTTTAAATAATTCTTCTTTAAACTCAACCTGAAATCCTTTTTCTGAAATATCATTCAACCTACATGTATAATTAGAATTATTGATATCTTTTAATAAAATATTCCTGTATATCATTCCATTGGGAATAAATCTAGGATATTCCTTATATATTTTTTTTGATCTTCTTAATTCATCAAATACTTCTTTTTTTATAATTTTGCCTTCATAACTTACAGTGGCGGCCTTGTTGTTTTTTTGGTATACTTCTACACTTATATCAAATCCGCTCCTCCACATGCCATTTTTTTTCTTTTTACCATGAATAATTTTTGCCATCATTTTAATTGGATAATTTAACTCAAGGTAATTATCAAATTTTATATTTATCTTATTCAATATAAACGAAGTCCCATCAAATTGAATTTTGCCATAAATATGGCTTATAGCTATCAAAAACTGGCGTGTAGCTTCAATTATCATCATAGCCGGAACATGCTCAATGCTATGTTCAAAAAAAAACGCATGTTCCCTGTCTGCAAACATATTGGCAAAAAATAAATCATTTTTTTGAAAATCACTGACTTTTTCAAAAATATTTGCTAATCTTTCTCTATTATCATAGTCAATTAACTGCAGATCCTTCATTTTTAATAAATTTAATATTTGTATCTCATCTTCCTCAGTAATATCTTTTTTTAACACATAATGCTGTTTAATCGAATCTTTGATATAATACTTAAGTAAATCTTTTGCCTCCTCTTTTGATAATATATTATCTATTACATTTATCACATAATCAATTTCAATAATATGAGGTATATGGTACATTATGTAATAATTAGGCTCTTCATTTGATTTACTTTGATGAAAAACATAATATTCTAAAATTATCTGTTTTTCAGATTCACTTATTTTAGGGGAAATAATATTTTTTAAAATATTTTCTTCTATTTTAACAGGCAAAGCTCTTCTAACATTATAGATAAGCACATTTTCATCTCTTTCCTTATGCACAAAAGCTTTATCGATTAATCTCTTGCGAATTTCAAACATATTTAACCTTTTAAAATATTTAAATAGGGCGAATTTCGAATGCTAATATAGAAGAAAATTAACCATAAAAAACACTGAGAACACAGAGAATTTTAATATTTTTAAGAATTAAAATAATCAAAAAATATAAAAACTCCCTGTAATCACATGGTTAAAAAACTCTTAATATTTTAGTTTGAATTTCGACTTAAATAAGTATAAATTTTAGTTTAAAAATTATACAGAGATAAAGATGCATTTGAATATTCCTTATTTAAAAAATAAAATACTTAAATTTTTTAAATTCTATTGATTTTAATTCTGACATAGACTGATAATAGATATTGTTAAATTTTACTGTGTAAACATAAATTCTATAAAAATATTCAGTATTGTCTTTAAGCTTAATCTGTTTGTTATCATCCGAATAAATATTGCTACGCAGATCCTTTTTTAATATTATTTCATTCAGTTTAGTTATTTTATTAATTCCGAGTTTTTGATATTCACCTCCGATTTGCATATAAAACCAGATTTCTATATAATCAATTTTACTTAAAATTTCCGGCTTTATTATAATTTTTTCGTTATCATCAATAATAAAAGCATTTAAAGGCAATCCATAATTTTTACCTTTGGAGTTGCCGTAAATATCGATTATATTTATATCTTTTTGTATAACCCCAAGTCTTTCAAAATTAATCTGAAGTATGTAATTCCCATTGCTTATATAACTTTTATCGTTATCAAAAATCAAACCGCCTGCATTCACTGTATTATTTTCTATTGTGTATGGTATTTCCCAGTAATAATTTATTGAAGGAGGTATTAAGTGAATCCATTTAACATTTGAACAATTGTTTATGGTAAGCTTTGTATTTATATTAACCTGATTCTTATTTGCAATGCAAGAAGTTATAACCGGTCCTATTTCCATTAATAATAAATCAGGTAGGCTTTCATTTATATATAATCCTCTATAAAATTTCTCACTATTACCTAATTTTACTATAATGCTATAGTTTATTTTATTTTTTAAAAAAAGACTTTTGTATTTTTTATTTAATATATATGAGTGATTTCCAGCAAAGGAGGCTCTCTCATTAGAGCTTTTTATTATAATTTTATTATCTTCATCGGTCAATTCGTAACTGATTGTAAAATTATTATCTGTATTTATAAAATTAAAATTAAAACTATATATTACTTGATACAGACCGTTATTATTTATAACTGATTTTTCAGGATCAATATCAAAACTGAAATTAATAAATTCAAAATTATGTTCTTTTTCAATCTTACCATTGCTGCCTGTTTTAATAGTATTTGAAGTTTTGCAACACAAAACAATTGTCATTAGAATAATAATTATTAAATATTTTTTCATCACGTTTGATTTTTACTGATTTATACACTTACCCAATAATTAGTGGTTATTTTAATAGCATATAATGATTTTCAAATTAGCCTCATAAAATTTCTTCTTTAATGGCTACATTGATCTCTATATTACCTTCGGATGTTGACAGAGGCAATATTAAAGAATCCAGCTCTCTGTCAGACAACTTTATATTATCTCCCATTACCATCGCCGGAGGAGTAATATCAAATTTATACCCCTTATCATGGAGTTTTGTTACAGCAGTCCCTACTATCATATTTGCAAGCTCTGTCAGTGTCGCCGAAGACATCTCGTTATATTGAGTCATTGTTTCTGAATTCATGATTGAGGCAATTTTCAATCCCGTATCTTTATCCATGTTTATGATTATCCTGCCCCTTACCTGCCCTGCAAGTCCGACTATCAGAGTAACACCCATCATTGATTTTACCGCTGAAGTTTTTATATAAACCTCACCTCTTTTTATGTCTTTAACTCCAATAGTTGATAATATTTCTACTGCCGAATCCGCAAATGGATTAATGTATTCTACCCTCAAATTTCATCTCCTCTATTTCTTTTTATAATATATAATATTTTTTTCGCTTATCTTATCAAAATTGGGATGCTTGTTAATCGATTCGTTGTCACCTATTACAAGTATTCCATTTAAAATTATTTTATTCGAAACATCGTTGAGGAAATTCCTGTAAGCCTCTTCACTAAGATTAAGACTCAAATCTCTTGCTATTACTATATCAAACTCTCTGTTGTATGTTGAAATATTTTTTGCATCGTGAAATTCAAAGTATATTTTATTATTTATTTCTTTTTTAATTTTATATGTATCATTGTCCAATTTCATAAAATATTTATCTTTGTTTATCCATGAAGGAATTTCACCTTTGCTTATTTCAAATCCCGCTGCATTGCTGACACTGGAGAGATTTATATCGGCTGCTACCATTCTTATACTACATCCTTCAAAGTATTTATCTATCATAAAATATAATGACAAAGCTTCATGCCCATTGCCACATCCAACTATTAAAATCCTTATTTCATCAGAAAATATAGACTCCAGTGCTTTTAACACAACACTAGAAAATTGGTCAACATAAGGCTGCTTCCATAATTCTCCGGTATGCTTTGAATAAAATTTTTTTATAATACTGTCGGATTGTTCCTTCGTTATGGAAGTCATTTCTGTAATTTTATTTTCATTGGCATAATCCGTAAATAATTTTCTGAAAACAAGCTTATTGTATTCATTTATATGAACATCCGATAACTGTTCGATCTGATTGCAAAAATAAGTAAAAAGATCTTCTGTTAAATCTGAACTCTGCTGGAATACTTCTTTTTTACCTTTTTCCTTTGCACTGAATATTTCGTTTGTATCAAAAATTACAAATAATTTCTCATCGACTTCAGCTACTCCTGTTATATACCTTTCATTGATTGTACCTAATAATGGACTTGGCGGCTGAATATCAGATTTTCTTAAAGGAATAACTCTCAGTATCTGTTCAACAACAAGCCCTATTAACAGATTTTCAACTTTGATAACAATAATAGACATCTGACTATTTTTTTGTGTCTGTGAAGTTTTACTTTTAAGATTAAACATTATAGCAAGATCTATTACAGGTATAATATCTCCTCTTAAGTTATATACACCTATAACAAAATCAAGCGTATTAGGGACTCTGGTAAATTTTGATTCTTTTAATATTTCTTTAACAGACATTATATCTATACCATAAAATTCATTGCCAATTTTAAAGGAAACAATTTTAAAATCATACTCGATGACCTTATCACTCTTTTCTTCAATATTTATATTTGATTGATTTCTCATTAAATATTTAAAATCCAGATTTTCAGTATTTAATGCCATAAATTAACTCCTTTTGACGGAATGTTTTTCTTCTTCAATTTTTAACCCTAATTCAATTAATTGAGAAACATCCAATATCAAACTTACAGTGCCATCCCCAAGTATTGTGGCTCCTGCTATACCAGGAGTACTCGTAAATTTATCTTTTAAAGGCTTTATTACAATATCTTCTTCACCGATTATAGAATCCACCAAAAGTCCGATCTTTTTATTACCAGTACCTACTATTATAACGAAATAGTATTCTGATTGTTTTTCACTTTCAATTTTGAATAATTTATTCAATCTTAAAAGCGACAAAACATCATCCCTTACATTTATTACTTCATAATTATCGATTGATTTTATTTCCTCCGGCTTTATTCTTATACTTTCAATAACGGATGATATAGGTATTACATAAATTTCTTCTCCAACTTCTATCATTAAACCCTGGATTATTGCAAGCGTCAAAGGTATCTTGATAGTAAACATAGTACCCATGCCGAGTTCGGATGTTATCCTTATTGTACCACTTAACTTTTCAACGTTTCGTTTAACTACATCAAGTCCAACACCTCGTCCAGATACATTAGTTACTTTTTCTGCTGTTGAAAACCCAGGTTCAAACAGCAGATTGTATGCATCAAGATCTTTTATTACAGAATCAGCTGAGATTAGATTTTTTTCAATAGCTTTTTGTCTTACTTTTTCGATATCGATACCTTTACCGTCATCTGCAACCGATATGCTTATTACATTGCCTTCATTTACTGCTGAAATCTCCAATATCGCTGGCACGGATTTTCCCAATTTCCTTCTTTCTTCAACACTTTCAAATCCATGATCAATCGAATTCCTAACAATATGAATCAATGGATCGATAAGATCATCTATCATAGCCTTATCGATTTCGGTGTCCTCTCCCTTAATAATAAGCTCAACATCTTTTTTTAATTCCCTGCTTAAGTCTCTTACCAATCTGGGGAATCTATTGAATATTTGATTCATAGGCACCATTCTTACCCTCATTACACCTTCCTGCAAGGATGAAGATATTCTGTCCAATATTTGATAATTTGCCTTGAATTTTGTTATAGATGATTTAAATTTAGATAAAAAATTGTCAAATTGATTGTATAAATCGTAATATTCTTGTTGCAATCCTTCTTTAATAACTTTATATAACTCTTCCTGATTGTTATTTTGAATGATTTCAGGTATTTTGTCAAAAAAGGTTTTAAGCTTGTCCTTATATTCATTCAAATTAAAAGAAAACTCATCAAGATTTTCACCAAGCTGGATGCCTATCTGATTAAATGTCGCTTTATTTATAACTATTTCTGAGACAAGGTTTAAGAGGACATCAATCCTTGAAGAATCTACTCTTAATATTGAAGAAGATGCTATTTTTTGATCCTTTTTTTCTATATCCTTTTTTTTTACCTGCTGATTTATCTGTTCTATCTGAATATCACTTCCTTCTTCTGTTTCTGAATCCGATTGGTCTTCAACTTTTTCTTCAATATTTTTTTGTTTTGTAGCTGTTTTTATTTCTTCTTTTTTTACAGACACACCCGATTTCACCTGTTTTATATCAACAGGGATAATTACAACTTTTTCTGTTGCATCGGGTATTGTTGCATATTCCCTGATTTTTTCCAAAGGCTCACCCGAAGCAATTAAATACATTATTTCCTTATGAAAATTATCCGAATATATTTCTTCAAAATCAGGTACTGTTTTTAAAATATGAGAAATATCCCTTAATGAAGTAAAAATCTGAATTCCCCCCACTGTACGCATGGGATTTGATTCATCCAGAGAAATTATTATCTTGTAAACCGGAAGATTATCAGGATTTGCCTGACTTAATTCCAGAAGCTCATATTCACTTATCTTAAACTTATCATCTTCAACTTCACTTTGTTCACTCTTTTCTTTTGCTTCGGTTTTGACAGTAGTTTTCCCTTTGCTTTTTTCTTTTGCCGTATTCGCTATTATTCCATTAAGGCTATTTATGGTATCATTATAATCTTCACTGTAAATATTGCCGCTAGATCGTGCATTTATCATTGCCTTTATTACATCAAGAGCATCAAGCAGTACATCGATTATTGCAGAATCAACCTTAACTTTGCCTGATCTTATATCATCCATTACATTTTCCAGAAGATGGGTAAATTTGCTAATTTCATCCATCTTTACAGATGCAGATCCGCCTTTTAAAGTATGCGCTGCTCTAAATATGGCATCAATTGCTTCTTTATCTGAATTATCCTTTTCCAAAACCAACATATTTTCTTCGAGCAACTGTATCTGAGAAAAAGCTTCATCAAAATAATCTTTTAACAACCCATCATCTATAAAATCACTCATAATTTTATCCGCTCCTTTGATTTATATAAAAGCCGATATAAATTCAATTTTTTATCTTAATAGTATAATTATTATTAATATTATAATATATGTCAAGTTATATTGTTTTTTAATAAATTTATTTTTAAAATTTATAAAATTTTACCTCATCATACTTATGGTATTTTAGTAAATCAAAATATTTTTATTATGTTGCTATTTTATTATTGATTAAATTAGCAAATTTAAATATATTTTATCTAAACAAATGGATTTAACCAGTTAAACAAATAAAAATCAGGAAAGGTATTTGAGCAATATAGTTTTTGGTCTTGTTTTATCAAATAAATCATATTCAAATATAATCGCAAACGAACTTTTAAGTATGGGCATAATATCATTCCAAATAGAAAAGCCAGAAAAAGTTATAGAAACAATCGAATCAAAAAAGATAAATTTCTTATTTCTGGATTTTGATTTCGCAGAAAATTCAAGCTATAAACTGATGGAAGACCTAAATTCGTTAAACAAGGAGGGGAATTCTTCAATATATGTTATATCAACTTCATTTAACTCCAATAAAAAATTCATTGACGATATGAAAAAATATTCAAACGTAATAAGCATAATAGCCAAGCCTATAGAAAGAGAAACCGTACGAAATAAGATAATTTTAATCCTTGATAAATTTAAAGAAAATTTTCCACGACGTAAACATATAAGAGTAAAACCAGATGATGATGAATTAATGCGCGTGAGTTTCAGGTTAAAAAATAATAAATACTTATCCGCAAAAGTTATAGATATTTCACTTGGTGGCCTCGCAGCACTATTATATACAAAATACGAATCCCCTGAGTTAAGCGATGGGTTGTTGCTTGAGCACATGGTTTTTGAGGCAGGTCTAAAAGAAATCGATGTAGATGCTAAAATAATAACAAAAAAAGATACATTCCTTGCAGTAAATTTTACTCATTTTTATCATGATTCGTATACTTATTTAACAAAATATATTATGAAAAAATTAACGGTATAATTTATTAATTATATTCAAATTAATGGATTGATTTTTCGAAAATATAAATATATATGGAGTTATAATGCCTCTTCCCAGGATAAAAATATATTTAAATATTTTCTTATTTTTATTAATTTCATTT
>CAZHHK010000013.1:0-37228 GCA_964531405.1 uncultured Spirochaetales bacterium
TAAATATATAATTGATACAAATTTGTCAAATGGTTTAATATTTGACAGAAGCAATTAATTTAAGAGGAAATTATATGAAATCAGCTGTTTATTTTTCTTCGCTAAAAAATAAAAAATTCAACTCGCCATTATTAAAAATACAGCGACTCCTTGAAAAATGTGAAATCTCAAAAAAATTCAGTAAAGGCGACCTTATTGCAATAAAAGTTCACTTTGGTGAGCTCGGCAATACATCTTTTATTAAACCTATATACTTAAGACCAATCATAGAATTATTAAAAAAGTCTGGAGCAAATCCCTATATGACAGACACCAACACTCTGTATGTCGGCATGCGTACCAATAGCGTGGACCATCTACACAACGCTTCGTTAAACGGATTTAATTATTCTACTCTACAGATTCCGGCAATAATAGCTGACGGATTAAGAGGAGAAAATTCTGAACAAGTTGAGGTAAATCTTGAATTAAATAAAACCGTTGAGCTTGCAAGTGATATAGTGCATTCGGACGGTATGATAGTAGTATCTCATTTTAAAGGACATGAAGTATCCGGTTTTGGCGGTGCAATTAAAAATATTTCTATGGGCTGTGCAAGCAGAAGAGGCAAACTCGATATGCATTCCAAAACACGCCCCGCTGTAAAAGCTAAAGGTTGCATATCATGTGCAAAATGTGTCAGTGCATGCCAGGTTAAAGCAATAGAAATGAAAGATAAAGCCTTTATAACAGAACGCTGTGTTGGTTGTGCAAGATGCATTGCCGTATGTCCGACTCAAGCAATACAAGTACAATGGAATCAATCATCAGACAGTACACAGAAAAAAATGATAGAATACGCTTATGGGACAGCAAAAGCTTTAAATGGCAAAATAATATATATGAATATCCTCACCGATATGAGCCCTGCCTGTGATTGTTATCCTGGAAATGACGAACCTATAACACATAATATCGGATACATGGCATCTCTTGATCCGGTAGCAATAGATAAAGCGTCATATGATCTTGTATTAAAACAGGCAGGCTATGATCCTTTTAAAAAAGAATATCCTCAAATTAATATAGCGGTACAGTTTGAACATGCTAAAAAAATAGGATTCGGCAATCAGGATTATGAATTAATAGAAGTTGAATAAAACACTTATTGTTGTAATTTAAAAATTCAATATTTTATCTTTTTTAATAATTATTAAAAAAATATTAAATATTTAAATTTATCTTTATCATCTATAACAATATATCTTATAATTTATACTAAATATTATAAAAAAGGAGAAAATTATGAGCTTTTATGTATGTAAAGTTTGCGGTCACGTTGAATTCGGCTCAGCACCGGACAAATGTCCTGTTTGTTTTGCTCCTAAAACAAGTTTTGAGCAAAATGACAGGGTTTTTATTGACTCTGAAGAAAAAGCAAAGGAAGGCGCTGCAAAGCATATTCCCTCAATACAGGTTGTAAAAAAATGCGGCATCATCCCTGAGGAATCATGTACTGATATTATTGTAAGGATAGGTGAAAAGCTTCACCCGACAGAAGAAAAACATCACATAATGTTTATCGATTGCTATATCGATGATAAATATGTCTCAAGAGTAATGCTGTCACACAACGTTTGGCCTTCTGCTTTATTTCATATCAAGGATAGCGGTAGTAAAGTCACAATCGTTGAAAGATGCAATATTCACGGATGGTGGAAATCTGAAGCTACTATTTAAGAGGTAAAATATGAAGGCAATGATTGACAAAGATGCCTGCATCGGCTGCGGATTATGTCCTGAAACCAGCCCGGAGGTTTTTAAAATGGAAGGCGATAAAGCTGTTGTTATAGTTGAAACTGTACCGGACTATGCTGAAAACTCCGTTAAAACAGCAGTTGATGAATGCCCGTCAAATGCAATAAGTATTGTTTAAGAATGATATTATTAATCATGCTTTAAAGCAATCCTGATTTATTCACTTACCGGGGTAAATCAGGATAATGGGTATATAACAAATTAATTTTTATTTAAAATTTTCATTTTTCAATAATGCACAAGCCATGTTGTTACCCAACAGCCGGCATCTTGCAAGATCATCTTCCGTTGGATGACATTTTGACTCAACATCGGGCTCGACCTTGACAAGTTTGCTTTTTTCAACGAACTCTTTTAGTCCGTTTAAAGCTCCGCCGCTCCAGCTATAGGAGCCAAATATTCCGATATATCTGTTTATCAAATTTTTATTTTTTAAAAGGCACAAGAGGTCATTCATATACGGGAATATCTCTGAATTATAAGTGCATGATCCGAGAATAATTCCTCTGTATTGCCAGATGTCATTTATAATATAAGATGAATGAGTCTTTGATACATTATACATCTTTATGCTGGCAATTCCTTTTTCTGTTAAGCCTCTTGCAACGGATTCCGCCATAAGTTGAGTGTTGCCGTACATCGACGCATAAACGATAACTGCACCGCATTCTGTCTCATGAGAACACCATTTGTAGTATTTATCGATTATAGACGCAGGGTTTTTTCTGAAAATCGGACCATGAGCAGGAGCAATTATTTCAACATCGATTGCTTTTATTTTTTCTATGGCTTTTTTACCGATTTGACTGTACTTTCCAATTACATTGGAAAAATATCGCCTTATTTCATTCTCAAAAAAATTAAGATTCACCTCATCATCAAACACTCCGCCGTTTAATGTCCCAAACCCTCCGAATATATCGCTTGAAAAAAGTATTCTGTTTTTTTTATCATAAGTAACCATTGACTCTGGCCAGTGAACCATAGGAGTAAAAAAGAATTGATACTCGTTATCGCCGATTTTTAAAGACTCTTCATTTTTCACAACAATACAATTTTTATCAATACCGTAAAAAAGCTTTATAAAACCTATGGTCTTCTCATTACCGACAAGCTTTATATCGGGATAAATATTAACAAGCATTTTTACTGCACCAGAATGATCGGGCTCCATATGATTAACAATCAGATAATCTATTTTTCTGCCATTAATAATTTTTTTTACCCTGTCTAAAAAAGAACTCTCCGTTGCATTCTTTACCGCATCAATCAATACAACCTTTTCATCAACTATCAGATAAGAATTATATGAAATGCCGTTTGGAAGAGGCCATATTGATTCAAAAAGGTTTGTGTCAAAATCATTCACGCCAACCCAGTAAATATTATTTTTAATTTCAACTGCTTCATTCATACTCGATATCCTTCTTTTATTCTTTTATTTTAATAATATTTTTTTTTAAAATCAATTAATTTATTGTTATTTTTTTGTAATATTCTATAATTCTATTTAATCGAATATCTAATTATCTTATAATTAGATATATACTTAAAAAATTTTTTACTGCATTACGTTATTTTAAATAAGGCAATAATTATGATAAAAGTTTTAATAATAGCATCATTAACGGTTGCATTAAATCTCAATTCATATTCTCAAAATATTCAACTAAATAAAATAAAATTGCCACCGGGATTTAAAATAAATATTTTTGCTTCTGGAATTCAAACTGCAAGGAGTATCGCTATAAGCCATGCGGGCATAGTGTTTGCAGGATCAATGTCAGGTAAAGTTTATGCAATCCGCGACAGCAATAATGATTACATCGCAGATGAGATATTTATAATAGCTGACAACTTAAAAATGCCTGTTGGAGTTGCTCTTTATAAGAATGATCTTTATGTATCGGCTACAAGCAAAATATTAAAATATAAAAATATAGAAGAAAATCTCGGAAAAAAAATCACTCCAGTTATTATTAATGACAGTTTTCCGACCGATACGCATCATGGCTGGAAATTTATAAAATTTGGTCCAGATGATAAATTATATGTTCCGGTTGGAGCACCATGTAACGTTTGTTTGAAAAATGATAAAAGGTATGCAACAATAATGAGAATGAATCCGGATGGTACAGATCTTGAAATTTTTGCAAGCGGCATCAGGAATACAGTTGGTTTTGACTGGCATCCTGTAACACACCAGTTATGGTTTACTGATAACGGCAGGGATTTAATGGGAGACAATATCCCGCCTGATGAGTTAAACAATGCTCCGGTTAAAGAAATGCACTTCGGATTTCCCTTTATCCATGGAAAAAACATTATCGATCCTGATTTCGGCAAAAATATAAATGTTGAAGAATTCACAAAACCGTCCATTGAGCTTGGACCCCATGTAGCCAGCCTTGGAATGAGATTTTACACCGGCAAAATGTTTCCCGATGAATATAAAAATCAGATATTCATAGCCGAACATGGTTCATGGAACAGATCGATCCCGATCGGTTACAGGATAACACTCGTAAAACTTGATGGAAATAAAGCTATCAGTTATGAGATTTTTGCAGACGGCTGGCTTGGAGCTGACGGCAAAGCATGGGGCAGACCGGTTGATGTTGAAATAGCGCATGACGGCTCATTGCTTGTGTCGGATGACAGAGCCAGTGTGATATACAGAATTTTTTATGTTAAATAATTCTTTATCTTTGGAGTAACGTTGTGAGTAAAAAAAACATTTTTCAAAAAGAAGTAAACATAGTGCTCTGTGGAGAAGCAGGACAAGGAATAAAAACTATAGAATTAATTCTTGTGAATGTTTTAAAAAAATCCGGTTATAATATTTTTGCAACAAAGGAATACATGTCAAGGATCAGAGGCGGAAGTAATTCTACAATTATCAGAGTCTCGGAAAACAAAGTAAAAGCAATGAGAAAAAAAATTGACATCCTAATCCCTCTTGATGATAAGGCAATTGGGCATCTGGAAGAAAGAATAGATAATGAAACAATTATCATTGCAGATAAAGAAACAATAAATAGCGATCATAATATAATTGACATACCCATGATAAAAATTGCAAAAGAAATCGGTAATGCAATTTATGCTAATGTTGTTGCAAGCGGTTTTATATATGCATTATTCAATCAGAAAATTGATACCTTAAATGATTATTTGAAATTAAAATTTTCCAATAAAGGTGAAACAGTGTTAAGCAATAATATTTCTGCTGCATTAAAAGGATATGAGGCAGGAAAGGAATTGTATAATAATAAAATTATTAAAATAGATATTAAAAATAATCCTGAGATTTTAAATGATTATTTTATTGACGGCAATGATGCAGCAGGATTTGGTGCATTATATGGAGGATGTAATTTCATTGCATCATACCCGATGTCGCCGTCCACAGGTGTCTTAACTTTTTTATCAGAGCATTCTAAAGAATTCGAAATTGTCGTAGAACAGGCTGAAGATGAAATCGCAGCGATCAACATGAGCATAGGTGCATGGTATGCAGGCGCAAGAGCAATGGTAACTACTTCGGGCGGAGGTTTTGCCCTGATGAGTGAAGGAATAAGCCTTGCAGGCATTATCGAATCTCCATCGGTAATGTATCTTGCACAAAGACCCGGTCCTGCTACGGGGTTACCTACAAGGACGGAACAGGGCGACCTTGAGCTTGCTTTATATGCGGGTCACGGAGAATTCCCCAGGATCATTATATCATTGACCAATATTGAAAACATAATAAAACTCATAACAAAAGCCTTTAACATGGCGGACAGATATCAGATACCGGTAATCATCCTGTCGGACCAATACCTTATCGATACATACTATAACTTCAAATCATTCTCATCACACGACAGGATAGAATCTTGCATTTTAACGACTGATAAATCTTACAAAAGATATAAACTTACGGAAAACGGCATAACTCCCAGAGGCATACCGGGCAATGGTGATGGACTCGTGATGGTCGATAGTGATGAGCATGATGAGTATGGAAGAATAACCGAAGATTATAACATGCGTATAAGCATGCAAAATAAACGCATGAAAAAAATGGATACTATTATGAAAGATTTAATCGAGCCGGAATTTTATGGCAGTGGTGACTATGAAACACTCATCATAGGCTGGGGATCGACATACAATTGTATAAAAGAAGCTTTAGACTCTTTAAACAACAGTAAAATCGCACATCTTCATTTCAGCCAGGTATATCCGCTGAACGACAATATCAAACAATATATTGAAAAGGCAAAAACAAGCATTATTGTTGAAAATAATTCCACAGCACAATTTGCAAAATTAATAAAATTAAAAACAGGTATGGATATGAAGCATAAAATACTGAAATATAACGGACTTCACTTTTATGTTGAAGAATTAATTGATGAAATAAAAAAAATACTCGGAGACTAAATATGGATAATAAATTTGATTTAAATGGCGGTATTGATATAGCATGGTGTCCCGGGTGCGGTAATTATCAGATAATAAAATCGGTAAAAGAAGCATTATCAGAGTTAAATCTCGATAATAATAATACCGTACTGGTCTCAGGTATAGGACAGGCTGCAAAAACACCTCAATATATTAATGCAAGTTTTTTTAACGGACTTCACGGCAGAGCTTTGCCGGCAGCAGCGGCTATAAAAGCATCCAATCCTGATTTGACTGTTATTGTGGAAAGCGGTGACGGCGATATGTACGGCGAGGGAGGCAATCATTTCATCCATACGATAAGGAGAAATATAAATATCACAAGCATCGTACATAACAACATGATATACGGTTTGACAAAAGGCCAGGCATCACCAACCACTCAAAAAGGCATGACTACAACATTGCAGGTCTATGGAGTGATAAACGAACCTTTTAATCCGATTGCAGTTACAGTATCACTCGGCGCTTCGTTTGTTGCCAGAGCCTTTAGCGGTGATACGGCACAAACAAAAGAGATAATAAAAAAAGCAATTTTGCATAAAGGCTATTCAATTGTAGATATCTTCCAGCCATGTGTATCATTCAACAGGATAAATAATTTTAAATGGTTTAAAGAAAACACCTATTATCTTGATGAAAGTTATAATCCGTCAAACCAGGTTGAAGCGTTCAAAAAATCAATTGAAAAAGATAAGTATCCTCTCGGGATAATATTTATTAATAAAGAAAGAATAAAAACATTTGAAGAACAGCTTCCTGCTTATGAAAAAAAATTGGAACCACTATTTAAAAAAACCAGAAACATCAATCAAATTGATGAATTATTGTCAAAAAGAAAGTAATATATCTCTAAATCAAGAAACACCAAAAAGATGCTTTCTGTACAAAAAAAATTTTCACCGTATTTATAATTTGAAAAAATGAATTAAATACTAAACGGAATTTAAAAAATTAAAACCTATAACCACAAATTTGTCATTAAAAGTTAATTGATAGTATGGAATACCAGACAATTGTTTGTTTTTAATATTTTTATTCCATTTTTTTGTTATATTTTCATATTTGAATATTTCAAATTTCATTTTTTCTATCTTTAATTCATCTTCTTTATTATTTTCAATATCATACAAATTCTCAAAATAATAATTTATAAGCCATCTAACAATTATTGCAATACTGAATGCAGACATAGATCCGGCTATATGCTTAATTTTACGATAAATATTTTTATCCATAAATAAATGCATTTTTTCATCCCAATAAATATTTTGATAATGTGATATCTCCAATGATTCTTCTTCAGTAAAATAGATCTTTTTAAAAAAATTTAATGACTTTTTAATTACATAAACAGAAGTGCCTGACATAGATTTTTTCAATCTTTTTGATAGAGACTTAATTTTTTCCTTTAACTCTTTTGATAATACAAAATGAAAATCATGATTATTATTTCTTTTTACTCTCATAGATAAAAAACTCCTTATTAAATATTATTAATCACTTAAAATTCATAAATTCATTACAAAATAAGTAAAAAAAATAAAATTATATTAAAAAGAATCTATATTTGTAGTAATATAAGGTGTTATATTTATCTTTTTAAAATTTTCCATTTATCCACCGAGTAAATAATATTTTTTAAAAACTAGTTTATGTTTAAACTTAAGCGCTTGGTAGGATAGGAATACTTCGCTAATTAAAAAAGCATAAAAAAATGATAAAAAAATTATTATTAATTTTTTTCTTAATAATAACATCTACTATTAATTCTCTAGCGATAGATAACTATGAAAAAACAGACAGAATAGCACTGTTAAGTTCATTGTATTCTATATCAGGCACTCTAATGCTAAGCTCTTTTATTACGGGCAACATAGCGTTAAATAATACCAATAATGATCTTTTTAACGGAATAATGGGAATCACAAGTGTTAGTTCTCTTTGTCTTGCCTCATTATGTATAACGATACCCTCTGTGCATTTAATTTATTATCTTTACGATTATATAATAAACAACCCGGGAAAATACATAAATAGCTATTATTTTAAAATAAGAAATGCTCTTATCATTACATTATGCGGGAATTCATTATTATGGAATACATCATCGATTATGACATTTATCTTTATTTTTAATTATTCAAATAACTTTGGCAATCAAAATTTTAATCATGTAATGGCATCAAACTTTGGATATATAACTATCTATACTATTATAAATTCCATATTACTATCTGCCGCTATAATTATGAAACATTGCCTTTATAAAGCTTATTATAGAGGGCAATTAAAAAAAACTTCGATTTCAATGATGCCATATTTTGATGCAGATATATCAAAAAAGATAGATTTAGGATTAATTTTTAAAATTTAGCATCAAACAATTTTGATTTTTTCTATAAATTTATACTTTGCCGGCATTAAGTCGCATAAAGACAAATCTTTTGGAGCTTTTATGCTTGAAGATTTTACGATTGATTCAACGCCATCATTATCTATATGGAAAAATAAAGTTAAACTGCCTTTTAATTCGTTTATCTCTTCTTTAAATTCTTTTAAAGACTCGATCTTTATGACATCTTTTTTTAAATACACGTGAAATTCTGAAATTCTGTCTTCTCTTATTTTTTCAAGATCCTCAATGCTATCAATCGTCAAAAAGAATTCATCTCTTGTTTTTTCTAAAGAATAAATTCCTTTAATCAATACGATTTTATTTTTTTCTATTAAATTTTTATACTGCTCATATTTGTTTTTAAAAACTCTAGCTTCAATTATTCCATCCATATCTTCAATGTTGATTATAGCCCATTTACCTCCCTTTTCATCGGAAAAAAGCCTTACAGAATCAATTATGCCGGCCAACGTTATTTTAAATCTAATATTATTCTGTCCATTTTTATTTATGTTTTTCAAATTTTTTGTTGTATGAGTGCAGGTAAACTTTATCAATGATGTATAAGATTCGAGTGGATGCCCGGTAATATAAAACCCTAAAGTTTCCTTTTCCATTAAAAACAATTCTTTCCTGCTATATTCTTCAACTTCTGTGCCGGGTTTTAAATTCCCATACTCGGACGAATGTTTTTCTTCAAAATTAAAAAGCAACCCTTGCCCTATCCTTTTATCAGCCTGAACAGCTTGAGCTTCTTCAATTGCATCATCAAGATAATCTATCATCCACTTTCTCTTTTGCCCGAGTGAATCAAGGGCTCCACATTTTATCAATATTTCAACAACAGCTCTGTTAACAACTCTTAAATCAACCGACTGAAGGAAATGATTAAAATCCTTAAAACCTTTTTCGGCAATCCTTGCGTTTACTATACTCAAGCTTGCCGCTTCTCCAACACCTTTAATCCCGCACAACGCATACCTTATTCCATTTTCTTCAACGGTAAATACCACATCAGAATAATTAATATCTGGAGGAAGTATCCTGATGCCATTTTCCTTCAAGCCATTTATATACTCTAACAATTTATCAGATTTATTTATTTCACTTGTTAAAACAGAAGCCATAAATTCTGCTGGATAGTATGTTTTTAAAAATGCAGATTGATAAGCAAGATAAGCGTAAGCAGCGGCATGACTTTTATTAAACCCATAATTGGCAAAATCAACCATTTTGTTAAATATCAAACTTGCTAAAGATGGGTCAATGCCATTTTTAGTAGCCCCATCGATAAAAATTTTTTCGTGCTTTATCATTTCATCTAGCTTTTTTTTACCCATGGCTCTTCGTAGCATATCTGCACTGCCAAGATCATATCCTGCCATGACCTGCGCAATCTTCATAACCTGTTCCTGATAGATCATAATGCCGTAAGTCTCTTTTAAAATGGGTTCTATCAATGGATGATCATAAACTACTTCTTCCATGCCATGCTTTCGTGCAATGTAGTTATCAATAAATTTCATAGGACCTGGTCTATAAAGCGCATTCATGGCAATTAAATCCTCAAGTCTAGTAGGCTTTAATTTTTTTAAAAATCTTTTCATTCCAGGACTTTCAAACTGGAATATTGCATCTGTATCGCCATTGCTAAATAATTCGTAGACCTTCTGATCATTAAAATCAATCTTATCAAGATCTATCTTAATATTTTTTTTATTTAAAAGATCAATGCAATTACGCATCAAAGTAAGAGTTATTAATCCAAGAAAATCCATTTTAACTAGGCCACATTCTTCAAGCTGGGGACCCGGGAATTGAGTAGTAATTAAATCACCGTGCTTTTCATCCTTGACAATCTGCAAAGGCACAAATTCTATAATCGGCTTTTGCCCGATAACTACACCGGCAGCATGTACTGATGTATGTCTTGAAATACCCTCAAGCTTTATAGAAATTTCGAGAAGTCTTTTTTCATCATCAGTACCGTTATAATATATATCTCTGAGTGCTGGTGTATCTTTTATCTCCTGCTTTAAATCTTTGCCTTCAGGAAGTAATTTGACAATTTCATTCACCCTTGCAAGAGGAATTTCAAGCACTCTTCCAACATCTCTGATTACCGCTTTTGCCTTCATCTTTGAAAACGTAACTATCTGACTTACTTTTTCTTTTGAATATTTTTCAGTAACATAATCTATTACTTCCTGTCTTCTTTCCATACAGAAATCAATATCAAAATCAGGCATCGTATACCTTTGTTCATGGAGAAATCTTTCAAAGATTAAATCATAAGCCATAGGATCAATATTGGTAATGCCCAGTGAATAAGCAGTCACACTTCCTGCTCCGGATCCTCTTCCTGGTCCAACCCAGATATTATTCTGTCTTGCATAATTTATAAAATCCCAGACTATTAAAAAATATCCTGCAAACCCCATACGATTTATAACATCAAGCTCGCTGTCTAGACGGGATAAAAGAGCCGGAGTTATTTCACCGTATCTTTTTTTTAAGCCCTGCAAAGATATTTCTTTTAAGTAAGTCTCTTTAGTATAACCTTCAGGCACAGTATATTCAGGTAACTGAGGACCGGGGAGTTTTATTTCAAGATTGCACATCTGGGCTATAACTTGAGTATTGGATAGAGCATTTGGAATATCCTTAAAAATTGACTCCATTTCTTCTTCGGTCTTAAAATAAAATTCGTCACCAAAAAATTTCATTCGATCGTGATTATTTATTGTTTTTTTTGTACCTATGCATAAAAGAACATCATGTGCATCTGCATCATTTTTATTTAGATAGTGAGCATCATTAGTAGCAACAAGAGGCATCTGTAATTTTTTAGACATCGTATATATAGCCTTTGCCACCGTAAGTTCATCTTTTATTCCATGAATCTGGAGCTCAAGGAAAAATGAATCTTTGCCAAATAATTCCTGAAAATATAAAGCCGTTTTCTCTGCCTCATTAATCTTGCCTTCCAGTATAAGACTTGATATCTCTCCCTGAAGACACGCAGAAAGACAAATTAACCCCTCATGATATTTTTCAAGGATTTCCCTGTCAATTCTTGGTTTATAGTAAAACCCTTCGATAAATGCAATCGATGAGAGTTTCATAAGATTCATATAACCGGTATCGTTTTTTGCCAGTAAAATCAGGTGATATCTTGGACCTTTTTTTTCTAATCTTGATAAATTAGTCATATAAAATTCCGAGCCGATTATTGGCTTAATCCCATGCTTTTTACATGACTGATAAAACTCGATGGCGCCATACATATTCCCATGATCAGTCATAGCCACAGCATTCATTCCGTATTCTTTTGCTTTAACGACAAGGTCATTAATCCTTATCATGCCATCAAGCAGTGAGTATTCGGTGTGATTATGCAGATGTACAAAATTATATTTGCTCATAGATCAATTTCTAATCTTTCATAAGCGGGAAAAATATCAATCCCTGAAGAAGAATATTCTTCATAAAAAGTTTGTTTTACCATATCAAGCTGTGCATCATTTCTGTCTGGATCATGATGAAATAATGCGAGCCTTTTTACTTTACCTTTAATAGATTGATTTATTGCATATTTATATGTGGAATGCCCCCAGCCTACATATTTGGGATATTCAGCACTGGTATACTGAGCATCATGTACCAACAAATCTGCCTCGTGAAAAAATGCAGTAATTTTTGCATTATTTTCATTTGCTGCTATTTCACCCTCTTCTTCGTAGTTGGGATCGCCTTTAAATAAATTTTGAAAAGGCTCATGATCATAGCATGTGCATAGTACCTTTCCCTTGTATTCAAACCTATAGCCCATGCACAATATCGGATGATTTAAAAATTTATAGCTTACAAAAATACCACCGGGCAATTCCATGCTGCCTTCTTTTAACGGAACATATTTTATCTGTGATCTTAATTCGTCCTGCCTTATCGGAAAATACCTGTAAGTCAATTGTCCGCCAATAACCTTATCCAGAGGTTCATCTTCAAATGTTACCGGACCAAAAACAGTAACCTCGGAATTAGGTATAAATATAGGAGTAAAAAATGGGAAACCCATTATATGATCCCAATGTGTATGGGTTATAAACAAAAATATCTTTAGAGGCTTTTTAACAGATGGATCTGACAATAAGGACATTGCACAGTTTCTAATCCCTGACCCAGCATCTATAATTATCTGATAATCTAAATCTGTCTTAATCTGCAAACATGCGGTATTCCCGCCATACTTTGCTGTTTTTGGACCCGGGCACGGGATAGAACCTCTTACTCCCCAAAATTTTAATTTAAACACGCCTCTTATTCCCTAATACTTTGTCTTTAATTTTAAAAAAACAACTTTTTTTGACGTTTGTCAAGTTAGTAATTCCTGTAAACAAAAATTCCTCTTTGAATCTATTTTAGGACCAACACACTCCAACTGTATTATTGTTTTTATCCTTTTACAGACGAACTTGCCAACCCTTCAACAATATATTTTTGGAAGAAAATAAAAATTATTAAAACTGGTATAGTTACAATAACACAAGCAGCAAGCATCCCTCCCCAATCAGCCGTATTGATAGTGATAAAATCCATCAAACCCAGAGATACAGGCCTAATCTTTGCATTCGTTAAAACAGAAGCAAAAAGCATTTCATTCCATGACATTATAAACGAAAATATCCCAACCGACACCATCCCCGGCAGAGAAAGGGGGAAAATAATCCTGAAAATAATCTGAATTTTATTACAGCCATCTATCATTGCCTGCTCATCTATTTCTACTGGAATCGAATCCAGATAATTTTTCATCATCAAAATGGAAAACGGCAAAGCGAAAGTTGCGTAGGTTATTATCATACCATGATAAGTATTTTGCATGGGAATCCCCAGATACCGTTTCATATATAAAAACAGGATAAAATATGGGATAACAAACGATATTCCGGGAAACATCTGAGTAGAATAAAGTGTCACCTCATAGGCTTTTTTCCACTTAAATCTCAGTCTGGACATAGCATAACTGGCAAATATACTAAAAAGTATGCAGATCGCTGTAGTACCAAATGCCATGATTAAGCTGTTACCTAAAAAATTTAATACTGGTACTCTTCTTTTATGCAATATATCATAATGTTCAAAAGTAGGAGTTTTAGGAATCCATCTAGGTCTATTCTTTGGATCTGGATCCATAAAATTTGCTGTTTGTAATTCTATAGATGACTTGAATGAACCTGAAACCATCCATAGATAAGGTACCAAAACTATCACAAGAACTAAAACCAGTAAGAAATGCAGTAAAACAGAACCTGATATCTTCATAATTCTAGCTCTAATTTTTAAATTTCTTTTTTCTTTTTCTGTTAAAAGAATACTTTTATTTTCAACAATATTTTGTATTTTGTTTTCTGTTTTTATTTTACCTCGTGCACTCATCTTCTTTCCTCCTTGCGTTTAATTATCATAAAAAATGAAAGAACAAAAATTATAATTAACATTACCGTGGACATAGCCGAACCTATGCCATAAAGCATATTTGTAAAAGCCTCTCTTTGAATAACCAATGCTGGTATAACGGCTCTTGCAGAAGTATCACCGCCAAGCATAACATAAAATTGATTAAAGGAATGAAAATTCCATATAAACCCTAAAACCAAAAGAGTCCTGCAGACAGGCCAAAGCATAGGCATTGTTATTTTATAAAATTTTTGCCACCCGCTTGCTCCATCAATGGTCGCTGCTTCATAAAGATCTTTTGGAATATTCTGTAACCCCGCAAGCATTACAAGCGATGAGTAAGGCCAGCCTTTCCAAATTGAAGCAATAATAACTGCTATTAAAGCTCTGTCCCCAACCAGCCAGATTATAGGCTCATCAATAATGCCAAGATAGTATAGATAAGTATTTAATAAACCGGTCCTTGCCTGAAAAATAAATCTCCAAACATTATACATAACCGAATCCGGAGTAAGATAAGGCAAAAGTATAAGCCCCCTTGCTATTGTTCGCAAATAAAGTTTTTGATTTAAAAGCAAAGCAACTGATAAAGATATTACAAAACCTATTGGCATTACACAAAGACCATATATTAAAATATTTATAAGAGATTGAATAAATTTGCTTCCAATATCATAACCACTTGTAAATATTAAAATAAAATTTTTTATTCCAACAAAAGGTGCCCCCATAAATTTTGATAAGGTAAATTGATTTAAATCAATGAAACTGATAATAATTCCCCAAAAAATGGGAATTACATGTACAAACATCATCGCAATCAATGCAGGCAATATCAAAATAATTGCCTGGCTTCCCGCTTTTTTATAAAACGACATTTAAAACTCCTTTGAGGTTTTTTTTAATAAAATCGTCTAAGTTTTAATAGTTGGATAGTATAATATACAGAAAAGCATTTTATTTGTCTATTTTTTTAATTAAATTTATTATTAATATTTATCATATTATATTGAAAATTATCTGATAATTTAATAAAATACATCTATTATAATTGAGTGAACCATTCTTTATTGTCATTCAATAAAAATAATTGTTTTTCCGATAATAATTTAAAAATCCCGGTAAAGGTTATATATGAAAATCAAATTTTGGGGAGTGCGGGGATCAATCCCATCTCCCGAAATAACGAAAGAATACAGAGAAAAATTGCATAAGATTTTAAAGCTTGCAATAGATAAAAGATTGGCTAATTATGATGAAATTGACGATTTTATCAATGATTTGCCGTTCCCTCTTCGGTCTGTCTATGGAGGCAACACAACATGTATAGAAATAAACGATGACAATGAAAATGTTTTTATACTTGATGCAGGCACCGGAATACGTATTCTAGGCAGTGATATAATAAAACGTAATCCAAAACCCACAAATTTGCATTTGTTTTTTACCCATTTTCATTGGGACCATATGCAGGGGTTCCCTTTTTTTATACCTGCTTATCTACATGATTTTAAAATTAATTTTTACTCTACAAAAGATAATTTTCAAAATATTCTATACAAACAGCAAAATGTACATAACTTCCCCAAAAAAATCTCGGAGATGGATTGTATAAAATATTTTAAGCAGCTGATTCCCGGCAAGCCTTTGAAAATTGATAACACAATTATAGATTGTTTTAATTTATATCACCCTGGAGGCGGGACTGCATACAGTTTTATTGAAAACAATAAAAAGGTAATATTTACCGGTGATGTAGAATTTATTGAAGATGATATTGAAAATATAAATAAATATGGCAATTTCTTTAAAGATGCTGATCTTGCAATAATGGATTCTCAATATACTCTTGAGGAGTCATTTTTTAAATTTGATTGGGGGCATACTTCATACACAATGGCCATAAACCTTGCAATGAACTGGAATATAAAAAATCTTTTTTTAACACATTTTGATCCTACTTACTCTGATGAAGTAATCAATAAAATAGAAATTCAGGCAAAACAGCATGTTGTTGATAGTGGTTTAAAAAAAATAAATGTAAATGCAGCTTATGAAGGCTTAAAGATACAAGTGTAAAAAAATAATTTTTGCCTTAAATTAGCCGTATAATTTTAATGAAACCAACGGCAAAATTGTATGCGTACATTTTTTAAAATTGTAATCATATTTCTTGACTTAATTAGTATAAATCATTTATTATTATTTCATTATTGATTTTTTAAAAAATTCTAATAGATAAAATTTATTTTACTAAAAAGGAGTATCGATTTGCTTAATTCATCCAATATACGAAATTTTGGTATAATAGCGCACATCGATGCTGGGAAAACTACAACCACAGAAAGAATACTTTATTTGACCGGATACACCCACAAGATAGGCGAGGTTGATGAAGGCACAACTATTACCGACTGGATGACAGAGGAGCGTGAGCGAGGTATTACAATAACTGCGGCAAGCGTATCATGCGTTTGGAGTGATGCGATATTTCATATAATAGATACACCCGGGCATGTTGATTTTACAGCCGAAGTACAAAGATCATTGAGGATTTTAGATGGAGCAGTTGTTGTTTTCTGTGCGGTAGGAGGCGTACAAACTCAATCTGAAACAGTCTGGAAACAAGCTGATAATTTTAACATTCCAAAAATAATTTTTATCAATAAACTTGATAGACTTGGCGCAAATTTTGAAAACGTGCTGGATGAAATAAACAATAAATTAAATACAAAATATATTGTTTTATCTATACCTTATTATCAAAAAGAAAATCTTGCTGGTATTATAGATATTATTAACATGAAAAAAGTAAATTTCAAGGATGACGGTGTTATCGATAGCGTTTCGGAAATACCGGAAGATTATATGGAAAAAGCCTCAAAATATAGGGAAAAACTGATTGATGTTCTTACAAATTACGATGACAGACTCCTTGAACTGGTTTTACAAGAAAAAGCATCGGTAAACGATATAATAGAATCAATACGCCGATCTACAATAAAAAGACATTTTGTACCAGTCCTTGCAGGCGCAAGTCTTAAAAATATAGGTGTACCGCCTTTATTAGATGCTATTAAAAATTATCTACCATCGCCTGATGATATAGGTTTTATTAATGGGTATTTTATCAAAAAAGATAAATGGGATAAAATAACTTTTGATGACAAAGCCTTTCCTGTAGTTTATGTTTTTAAAGTGCAGTATAATCGTGAAAAAGGAATAATTGCATTTGTTAGGATTTATTCAGGCACAATCAATAACGGAGACACTTTATACAATCCAAGAACAAAGAAAAAAGAACGAATCCACGATCTTTTAAGATCTTATGCTGATAAATTTGAAAGACTGGAAACCGCTAAAGCCGGTGATATAGTTACGTTAGCCGGCTTTAAAAACATTGTTACAGGCGATACTTTATGCAGCGAGGGCAATCAGGTAATACTGGAGACTTTAAAATTTCCAGAGCCGGTGATTTTTCAGAGGATTGAGCCTAAAAATTCTCTTGATAAGGATAAGTTAAATTCTATAATGCAGTATTTACTTCTGGAGGATCCTACAATCACGTATAAAGATGACGCTCACACGGGACAAACACTGATAGGCGGCATGGGAGAATTACATATTCAAATTTTTGTAGAAAGAATTAAGAATTCTTATGGGATTGAGTTAAAAACCGGCAATCCTTATGTTTCATATAGGGAAACTCCTAATGGGCAGGGAGAATTTACGTTTGAATTTGATAAAAAAATCGAAGGTAATGTCCAACATGCCGTTATTACTCTTGAGGTACAGCCAAATGAGCGCAATAAGGGAAACATTGTTAAATCAGAATTACATAAAAAAGATAGCGAACTAGTTGCAAATATAGAAAAAGGAATTAACGATGCGTTAAAATCCGGTCCTGAGGGTGCTTATCCTGTTATTGATACAATTATCATAATAAAATCGATAGTATATGATGCTTCAAGATCAACCCCTCTAGCTCTTGAAGCCGCGGCGAATTTGTGTACATCAAATCTCCTGCGTAAAGTGGGAACAACACTGTTAGAGCCTATTATGAAAATCGAAATTGATCTTCCTGGAGAATACACGGGCAATGTTATTGGCGAACTGCAAAGCAGAGGAGGTATTATATTGGATATTCAAAAAAAATTAGAACAGGAAAATATCACAGCGAGCGCACCTTTGAGAGTAATGTTTGGATACACAACCACTTTGAGGAGCCTGACTCAAGGCAAAGGCAGTTTTACAATGGAATTCATGTATTATGATAAAATTTGATTTCGCCTCGTAGCATACGGATTTATAAAAAACTTTGTTTTTCAACAATAATAAGCATCTCATAATTTTCTGCTGTTAATTTGTCGTTTCTTGAAAATGCGAATATCTATTTTTTAAAACCAAGAGATTTAAAGAGCCATGTTAACTCACTGGTAATATAGTATTGCTCATTGCATTCGCTTCAAGTTTTGTGCCATCCAAAAAATAATTTTTAAAATCAACATATTTATTTTTTATTAGAAATTTTATTATCCTGAAAAATACTTTTTTAAGTAGACTTTTTAATCTAAGTCTCAATCTGTTTATTGTTTTGAAATCCGGCTGTTGTTTTCCATAGTTATTTATCTTCCTATTTCATTTTATTTGTCATGTTTTTTTGCCTGCTCGGATGCCTTTGCCAGTATAGTTTTATTCAATCTTTCATTTGAAGATAAGTCATTCTTGGATAAAAACCAAATTTTTGATAAAAACCAAATACTGATTCATGACCTTCAGCAACCGCAACCATAATTTTATTACAATTTCTTGATTTTAACCAGTTTATACTGTTTTCTACTAATTGACTCCCATATCCATATTTTCTATAATTTTCTTCTATAAAAAATAATGAATCAATTTCTCCCATAGATTTATCAATTGTTGAGATACAATAGCCTACAATTACTTCATTGGCGTCAATAATTAATTCTATTCGAATATTATTATCTTCTATTTCATCAAATTTTTTACATCGCTCTTCAAAAGTAAATTTTTTATAATGATCTTTAAAATAATGCGAATCTTTTAAATGCATTTCATTTAATTTGTTCCATAATGACTTTATTCTATTTATTTGATTCTTGCCAATTAATAAAAATTTACACTTCATAATAATATCCTTTTATTCAGACTGACAATGGCAGATAACATCCCACGCATATATGACATTTTTACCGTAGCGATAGCGGAGGTAAAAATGTAGCAAAACCTGGAGCGACCAACAGGAATGGAGCATATATATGCTGTTGTACGATGCCACAATGCACATTATTTTTATTTACTTGTAATAATATCTCACGATATTATATTTCTCATAGTCGCCAAAATCATCTATTTCTTCCATTTCCTTAAAAATAGAAAAACCACTTTTTAAGAATGAAGAAAGAATTCCGTGATAATTCTCATTACTTTTTAATTTGTTTACTGCTGGATAAGCTTCTATATAATCATAATTGTAGCTTTTATAATAATCAATAATATAATTTAATAAAATATTGCTTATTCCTTTGCCCCGATATTCTTGCATAATATAAAAACAAACAATCGAAATTACTTTTTTACCGTCATTTAAAATATTAAATCGACTTTTATTAAATTTGAATACATTTCTTTCATTAACATTACACCATGCTATTGGTTTATTACCATCATAAGCAAGGAATCCAGATAATTTGCCCGTCTTAATGTCCTTAACAGCGTCATTTTTGTTAGTTTCTTTTTTTCTTTCCATCCACTCTTTTGCCTTTTCATCAGTATGAAAAAACATACAGTAACAATTTCCACATTCTGATTTATCAATAGTAATTATATTTCCAAAAAAAGTTAGATAATCATTTATTATTTTCGAGTCTAATTTTTTAATGCTGACATTCATCATTATTGTCCTATTACTTTCTTAATTTCTTGGATATTGTGTTTTCGTACAAAACACCCTTGCGGGTAAACGCTGGCGCGGTCTAACCTACGGCGGTATTTCTACTCCGCCCGCCATTAACTTATATGATTATAAAGGATTTTTATGTATATTTCATCTACTTCTTTAAATTTATATCAATCAATTTAAAACGAACCTTTAAAAAGAGGGATAAACAGGATTAAGATTTTCCACTTATTTTATCCTGCGTATCCTGTTCATTTATTTCTTCCATGACTATTTTTTGATCTTTGCAAACATAATGTTATTGCTATGTCTCTTTGCGAAAACTCTTTATCTCACTTTACTGTTATTTTAATAGATATTTCTCTCGTATCTTTAAGCCCTCCCTGTCACCGGGGACAGAGCTAAAAAAATTCTCTAATTGTATTCCCTGAATATATTTTGATTTTAAATCGCAGGAATTATTAAAAAATACTTAACAATGATTGAAATTTAATGGTATTTTTATTATAATAATCATGAATCTATTTTTAGGAGGATAATTTATAAAATCAGAAAACAAAATTGATTTAAATATTTTACTGGATGGCTTGATTGAACTTATTGATGAAAAAAAAGGAGAAGATATTAAAGTAATTGATGTAAGCGAGATCACATCGATTGCAAAATACATTGTCATTGTTACCACAATGACAAATGTTCACTCCAATAGTCTTGCCAAATATGTGCTAGAATACTTTGAGACAAAAGCTCCATATATGCTTTTAACAAAGAATCCGACATACAACAATCCGTGGGTGCTTATTGATGGCGCCGATATTATTGTACACATATTATTGCCCGAAGCAAGAAACTTTTATTCACTTGAGAAACTCTATTTTAAAGGCAAGATTATAGATAAAAAACTTGGCGTTTTTTAAGCAAGAATATCGTTTTTAATAAAATCATGAATTTTATTAAAATTTAACAGCTCAAGTTGAACCCCTGGTACGCTGATAATCTGAGCAGCCATATAACTTGCTATTTTACCGCTCTTAACCGGATCGTATCCTTTTGTATATCCATATAAGAATCCCCCCGCAAATATATCACCGCACCCGGTTGAGTCCAGCACTTTTTCTGGTGAGTAAATATCTATTTTTTCAATTTTCTCTTCATAAAATAGATAACTGCCTTTGCTTCCGACTTTGACAAAAACTATTTGTGGTCCCATTTTTTTTATCTTTTTCCCTGCTTCAATAGGGTCAGATTCACCGGATAATATTTTTGCTTCTTCATGATTGCCAAATAATATATCAACATAATTACCTATTATCTTTTTAAAATCTCTGATGTTTCTTTCTATGCAAAACGGATCAGCAATATCAAAGCTTATCACTAACCCAAGTTTTTTAGCATTGGTTAGAGCAAATTCAACTGCCTCTTTTTGTTTGGGTGTGTCCCATTCATAACCAGTGAGATGGAGAATGCTCGATTGGCTCAGTAGGTTTATATCTATATCATTAACAGACAAGTCTCTGCAAACTCCAAGATAAGTACACATTGTCCTTTCGGCATCTTCAGTTGTAAGTATTATTGATGAGCCTGTTAGGCTTTCATCTTTCATCTTTATTACAGTTTTTATTCCTCTTTCTGAAAGTTTACTTTCATAGAGTCTTCCATAAAAATCATCGACTACTACACCAGTGTATACCGGTTTACCTCCAAGCAACGCTATAGTACTAATGGTGTTTGTACAGCTACCACCGGGTACAGAAATTGTCTTATATGATGCAATTTCATTTAAGATTTCTTTTGATTTAGTCTCATCTATTAAGGTCATTACACCTTTTGTAAGCTTTAGCCTTTTTAAAAGTTTTTCAGGTACAAACCCCTGTATATCCATTAATGCATTACCGATACCAAAAACATCATAAGTTTTCATATTTTAAATTCCTGATTCATTCTAGTAAAAAAATTTAATTAATTAGTAGCAAAAATATATATAAAAAGCAATAAAAATCAACTAACCAACAAAAATTACTATTTTAACAGAGAGTTAAATTTATATTTAAAAAAATGTTTAAATTTATATAACTTTTTGATATAATATCTATCAATGGAAGCCATAAACAATAATTCTTCTGATATTCTTTTAAATATTTCATATATTTTAAAAAAAGAATTTTTTCGTAAAACAATTCACATGACATCGGCATTCGTTCCTTTTTTTTATTATTTTAACCAAACATTAGTTATTACTGTTTTGTTATCCGTCACATTGCTTTATTTTTTTTCTGAATTTTTCAGATTAAATAATATTAATTTACCAGTTATTTCCAATATTACAGTGATAGCTTCGAGGCCTAAAGATACCGATAAAGTTATTTTGGGTCCTATTACTCTTTCACTTGGAGTATTTTTAGCCTTGGTGTTTTTTGATTATAGAGTTGCCGTCATTTCAATTTTTTCATTGGCTTTTGGAGATGGGGTAGCCAGTCTTTTTGGGAAAATAATAGGTGGTTACAAAATACCTATGACTTTCGGTAAGACATTTAGCGGATCTATTGGATGCTTTATTGTACTAACAGTTGTTTTTATAGCATGCGGTTTAACAAAAACTCAAGCCGTAATGCTTGCTTTTATAGCGGCAATAATCGAGGTTTTCCCTACAGGTGATTTTGATAATATTTTAATACCTGTCATTACCGGCATTTTAGCCACAAAAATATTGTGATTGCTTAATCAAATCAAATTTTTTTGTTAAATAAGTAATATTTTATTGAAAAAAACAAATAATTATCGCATAAATAATAAAAATATATTACAATTGATAATGATTATAAGCTTCAATAAAGGTTTAAAATGGATTCCCCGGAAAAAATACTTGATGATTATATAAAAGATAACAACATAAAAAAGAGCAATCAGAGGAATATAATCTTAAATGCTTTTTTAAATACAGAAGGACATCTTACTATACAGGAATTATATGATATAGTAAAAAAAATAAATTCCGGGATTGGTCCAGCTACTGTTTACAGAGCCATAAAAGTGATAACCGATGCGGGACTGGCCGAGGAGATAGATATCGGTGATGGCATAAAACGGTATGAGCATAAATATGGGCATAAGCATCACGACCATCTTATATGCGTTAAATGCAATGCCTTTATAGAGTTTTGTGATCCCGAGATAGAAAGTCTTCAAGAAAAAATTGCAAAAAAACATAATTTCAAGGTATTGGATCATAAACTGCAGATAAAAGGATTATGCAGCAAATGCAGGGGGGAAAAATGATTTTTTTACTATATAATGATAATGATTATCATTATATCTTTATTATATTGGAGATTTTAAGTGAATTTTAAAATAAATAATATTAAATCAAATCATTCAAAAGAAAATATAAAAAAAATTGTACTGGTTGGCACGCCTAACGTCGGCAAAAGTGTCATGTTTAATAATTTAACAGGAATTTATGCCACTGTCAGCAATTACCCTGGCACTTCTGTTGAAATAATCAGGGGAAAAACACTTATCAATAATGTGCGATATGAAGTTATTGATACACCGGGTATGTATTCACTCATACCTATAACCGAAGAAGAAAGAATTGCGCGAAGAATTTTAATCGATGAAAAACCGGATATAGTACTACACATGATAGATGCAAAAAATCTAGAAAGAATGCTCCATTTTACATTGCAATTAATAGAAGGCGGTTTTAATGTAATACTCGTTTTAAACATGATAGATGAGCTTGATAGGTTAGGAAAAAAAATAGATATTAAAAAACTCCATAGCATTCTCAATATCCCTATTGTTGAAGCCGTATCGGTTGAAAAAAAAGGGATCGATGAACTTATAAATAAAATATCTGAATTTAAACCACACATATCGCCTCATGTCGTAGAATATCCCTTTGAGAAGGATATCAGCAAACTTGAAGATTATATTAAAAATATAGACATTTTAACACCCAGATTTGCTTCATTATTAATGATAGAAGAAGATGAAGAAATATTCGATTTAATCCCTCAGGAATTTGATAAAAATAAAATAAGAGAAATAGTTGTATCAATCAAAAAAAGCTATAAAAAACCCATTGATCTAATTATCGCAGAATCACGACAAAAAATTGCCGGAGGTATTTCAGAAGAAGTTATTGAATTTACCGGAAGGGTAAAATTAAATTTCTCTGAAAAATTAAGTAGATTAACAATCAATCCTCTAACAGGATTGCCAATCTTGCTTATAGTTTTGTATCTTGGACTTTATATCTTCGTCGGTAAAATCGGAGCAGGTGTAATAGTGGATTTTCTTGAAGGAACTGTTTTTGAAGAAATCATCAATCCATTTTTAATCAATCTTTTTGACAAAATAAGTAGTCTTAAACTAATTAATGAACTTTTTGTCGGTGAATACGGCATCTTAACAATGGGATTAAGATATTCCTTTGCCATAATACTTCCAATTATTTCGGTTTTCTTCTTTGTATTCGCAATAATAGAAGACACGGGATACCTGCCCAGGCTTGCCATGCTAATTGACAGAATATTTAAAAAAATCGGATTATCCGGGCGAGCCGTTATCCCTATCGTTCTCGGATTTGGATGTGATACAATGGCAACGGTTGTAACTAGAACTCTTCCGACAAAAAGAGAAAGAGTAATAGCTACTGTTTTACTGGCTCTCTCAATACCGTGCTCAGCTCAGCTTGGATTAATACTTGCATTATTTCAGAAAAAACCAATTTCAATGATTATATGGCTTAGCGTATTATCTTTTGTATTCTTACTTGTCGGATTTTTATCAGCTAAAATCATGCCAGGTGACAAGCCGATTTTTTATATGGAGCTTCCGCCTTTAAGACTTCCAAAATTAAAAAACATACTTATAAAAACCTTTACCAGGGTTGAATGGTATCTTAAAGAAATAGTACCCGTATTCATACTGACAAGTCTAATCATCTGGTTTTGCAAACTTATTGGTTTGTTTGATTTAATAATAAATGTGTTAAAATATCCTATGAATTTTATTGGACTTCCCTCTGAAACGAGTAAAATATTTTTATTCGGTTTCTTTAGGAGAGACTATGGCGCTGCTGGGTTATATGATCTTAATCAGTCAGGTTTGTTAAGCGGTGTCCAGCTTGTAGTCTCTGCGGTTACTCTTACATTATTCCTGCCATGCATTACCCAGTTAATAATGAACATCAAGGAGCGTGGAATCAAGACGGGATTATTTATATCTATTTTTGTTTTATTTATTTCTTACCTCACCGGATATCTGTTAAACATTATTTTGCAAACAATTGGAGTTGTTTTATGAAATGCAGTTACTGCGGCAAAAATTTTGATTTATCTACCGCAATTAAACAATGTGAAAAATGTCATAAATCTTCAACATGCAGCCTTGCAAGATGCCCGTACTGCTATTATGAATTTGTTGTTGAGCCAAAATGGTTTAATAAATTATTTAAAAAATCCCGCAATAAAAATCAATCACCAAATGAATGCAATATCATGAAACTCAATGACATTAAAAGAGGCATGAAGGTGAGGATCTCCGATATATTATCGGATGATGTCAAATCACGTCGAAAAATTATGGCAATGGGCTTGCTCCCAGGAGTAATTGTTGAATTAATCCAGCAGTATCCTACGATTGTGATTAAAGCCGGAGAAAGTCAGTTTGCTATTGATAGTGAAATAGCAAGTTTAATCGAAGTTGAAATTTTCAAAAATTAAAAAATATCCTTAAAATAAAGAAAAAAAATAGAATTTCTAAGGGTGTACTTATTATTTTTGTCTTTACAATCCTATTCCTATGATATAATAAATTAAAAATTTATAATAATTAAGAGATTTTATGCATAAATTAAGTCATTATAAAGATGCTTTAAGACCACTGTTTATTCTATTGGCAATAGTATTGATAGGATTAGCTATACTTGTTTTTATAGACGGATACAAACTTACAAAAATTTTTAGCCTTATTTTAAATCCTACACAAAACGATGTCGTTGAAATTTTACTTGCAAATGCCGGTTCTCAGATAATAATCGGTCTACTTGGTATAGTTATGACAGTTGTGGCAATTATAGTCGAGCTTGCAGCAAACAGATATACAGAAAGGGTGATCGACCTCTTCGTAAAAGACAAGGTCAATATAATATATTTTGTTTTTATATCTTCAACAAGCTTATACCTTATGATTGTACTGTTTTTAAGCAGAAGCAACAAAATACCAACTTTGCTTACCGCCTTAACTTCAATATTTATAATTGTCTGTATTATAACACTGGTCCCATATTTTATTTATGTATTCAGATTTTTAGAGCCAAGCAATATAATAACCAAAATTGAGATGGAAATATTAAAAAGCACAAAGCATGCAAGGAGGATTGTGCCGATTAAAAAGGAGATTCTAAGAAAAAAAATAGAAATTTATCAGGAACATACTGTAAAGGGAATCGATCAATTAACTGACATCATTATGAATTCTATAGAAAAAAAAGATTATTTATTGGCTACAAACTGTATAAAAAGCATAACGAATTTTAGCCTGGATTACTTATCTTTAAAGCATGAGGACAAATTTTATGACGAATGGTATAAACCAAGCAATTTTGTAAGATATAATAATGCTGATTTTGTTACTCTAATGGATGACAGTTTTAAAATCATCATAAATGAAAAAACATGGGTTGAGCAAAAATTACTCAGGCAGTTAAAAACAGCTTTTACCGAGTCCATAAATAAGGCTAGAGATTTATGTACATTTACAGCTCAATGTTTTTATATAATAGGCAAAAAAACTGTTGATTTAGATGACGCAAGGGTAAGCAAACTTGTAATTAAATTTTTTAATACTCTTATCAGAGCGACATTCAATGAAAAAGATGTAAAAACTTGCTTTAATCTCTTAAATCAGTACCGACTTTTTGGAGAATACATTATTAAAAAAAACAATGATTATTTGCTTTTAAAAATAGTAAATTACTTCAAATATTATGGATTATTAGCAGTAGAAAATTTTAATCTTCCCTTTATTCTAGAGACTATTGCACACGATATCTGTGATTTAAGTAAAAAAGCATACACAAACGGTCTGGACAAAAAAGGAGAAATTTTAAATGCACTCTTAACAATAGATGATACCTTTGAAAAAGACAAAAGAAAATCAAGTTTACGCGGAATCCTAAAAGCACAGATTATTCTTGCAGTTTTTTATCTAAGTATTAATAAAAAAGAAACCAAAATAAAAGCCAGAAAAATTTTTAATGACATACTAATCGATATCGATAGCAGAAGCGACGGTTATGAAAGGATATACATGATTATAAAAGAATTAAAATATTTAAAAGCCGATTTTTGGGAGATCATAGACCGTGGATTAAATATAGATTATGTGCCTGCCGAACAAAAAAAATACTTGAATGATTTTAAAGATTGGATTGCAGTACGACAAATTCTTCTTTATTGTTTTCACAAAGCAAAAGGAGATATAGATAAATCCGAAGGGATAATTAAAGAATTTTCCAATATACTGACCAAATTACCAAAAGAAATACCAGTTGAGCTTAAAGAATTCGAAGCACTATTCGGTGCGAATGGAATGGATAGCAAAGAGAATTTTTATTTTTGCATCAAAGATATATTAAAATCATTAATGATTAAAACTAATCTAAAAAAAGAGCTTGAAAACGTTGATTTTATGGATAAAAAAATAAATACAAAAACAATTGATGACTATATTAAGTCAATAAAAAATTTTGAAACAAGATTCGATAAAATTTACAAATTAAACGCTTTTTAGATATTTTTTTATATCAATAACTAAATTTTATATAGAATTTAACCATATTATTCGTATAATTATTATACTTAAGAGACAAATTTATATTTGCCCTATCTTTATTTAAGGAGAAAAATTTTATGCATCTAAAAAATATCATTATTCTATTTTTTGTTATATTATTTTTAAATCAAATTATTTTCTCAGAAAATAATCTTGATGCGGATTCTAAAATTACAAAGGTCATCGTATATCCTGAATGGGCTTATGTAACAAGAGAAGCTTTAGTAAATATAAACCCGGGAATTACAAAAATAACCTTTAAAAATCTTCCTCCATGGATCGACACCGACTCCATACAGGCTAAATTAAACAAATCAAACGATGCAAAAATAACCGGAGCATTCACAGAAAAAATATTTATAAGCCAGATTGCCGAAAAGGAAATCCAGGCAATTAAAGACAAAATAACAGAAATCACAAATAAAATTGAAGATTTAAATACAGAACTAAAAGCTCTTTCTAAAGAAAGAGAGTTCCTGGAAAGTCTGCTTAAATGGCAGATTAATAATGCTAATGAAAAAAAATCAGTAAATGAAATCAAAATTGACGAGCTTGTTAATTTTAGCGGTTTTATTAAAAATTCCATTTTAGCAAATTTAAAAAGAAATGATGAAATAAGCCGTTTAATCAAATTATTGAATCAAGATCTTTATGCATATCAAAATAAATGGTCTGAGATACAGAGTAAAGCCAACCTTGAAAAAATCAATATTACTGTAGAGCTTGACAGCAAAGTCTCAGGACAGATTAACCTTTTATTGAGTTATTTAATCAGCGGTGCTGGTTGGTTTCCAAAATATGAAGTAAGAAGTACAAATTTTAATAAAAACATAAATCTTTCATACAATGTTATTATTAGACAATCGACTGGTGAAGATTGGAACGAAGCCGAATTTAAAATTTCAACCATCAAGCCGTATTTAATTCAGCAAAAACCCGAATTAAACCCATGGTACGTATCAAACACTGGCAATTATAACAATGATTCATTCTCAAGAAACAAAATCAATGATTATTACGGTAATCTAAAAAGTATTCAGGAAAAACAAAGAGCAGAAGTGAAAAAAGATTCCACACAAAGTATGGCTTACCAAAATTATATAAATGCTGAGGCAAACCTATTTGAACTCGTTAAACAGGTTGAAGAAAGGGGCGCAACAGTAGAATTCGATATAGCAGGCAAGTATTCTGTTAAATCAGATGGCAAACCGGTTAAAATGATAATCGACAATATCAATCTCGATGCGGAAAAAAGATATTCCGCAATACCATCATTATCAAAAAACACTTATGTTTCCTGCATGATGAAAAACACATCAAATATACCTCTTCTTCCCGGTGTTGCAGAAATTTATAAAGAGGGAAGCTATATCGGAAAATCAAATATAGCTTTTGTCGCAAGTCTTGAAAAGTTTGATCTTTACATGGGGCTGGAAGAAAGAATAAAAGTTGTGAGAAATCTAGATATTAAAAAAAGCTCCACAAGTTTTATGGGCAATAAAAAAATTATGAGAATAGGTTTTAATATAGCTCTTGAGAATTATATTGATGAAGAAATAAAATTAATGGTGCAGGATCAAATACCTGTATCTGAGAATGATGCTATTAAGATTAAAGTGATTACAATCAATCCACAGATAGATAAAAACGATAAAGGTATCATTACATGGAATATCAATCTGTCTCCCCAAGAAAAGAAAAATCTCTATTTTGAATTTGAAATAGAATACGAAAAATCCATAACTTTAAAAAATTTTAAAGAAATAGAAAGAACTATGGATAAAATGATGGAACAATGATAAAACTTTAAAAAAAATCAATATAAAACTTAATTTAAAACCGATTACTAAACTTATATATTATAATAATGAGCTCTATATAAAGTTTAGTAATCGAAATAATAAAAATAATTGCTTGATATAACATTAATTTTAAAGCTCATAAAGATAAGCAAGCTCATCGCATTCCTCAAGCTTGGGACATTCCAGGCATTCTCTCCATAGCTTGCGCGGAAATTGATCCTTATCGACAAGCCTGAAATTCATCTTTTCAAAAAACTCTTTCTGGTATGTAAGTGCTATAACCCTTTTTATTTTAAGCTTTTTTGCCTTATCAATACATGACTCAACAAGTTTTCTGCCTACTCCTTTACCCCTATATGCTTCATCAACAGCCAATGATGTAATCTCACACAAATCACTCCAGATTACACTCACCGAACAGCATCCGACTACTTTACCTGCATCTTCGTCTTCGGCAACGAAAAAATTTTGTATTGTAGAATAAATTTTATATCTAGTTTTAGGTAGCATCAATCCTCTAGCAGCATAAGAGTTGATCAAATCTAACATCCCGTCTACATCCAGTACTGTCGCTTCTCTAATAATCATTTTTTTTATCCTTATTGTTTATCCTTAAAAAAAAGGCGGGTTATATAACCCGCCTTTGATTATATCAAATATTAATTTTTACCGTCAATAATTGTTTCATGTTTTTTAAGAAGATAATCCACATCATTTGTAATTATATCCGACTTCATCTTAACTTCAGGATAAGCAAAATCAATGAAATACTTTGCAACATCTTTTTTTCTGTCTGACTTTGATGCATCCCTTAGCATAAGATAGCCGATTATAACCTTTGTTGCGATCTCAACAAGCCTTCTTGCATGATACTCCTGATAATTGCCATCATTTTTTTGTTTTACATATGTTATAGATTTCTCTAAGATGATACTCATTTCTTTTACTTTAGAATGAAGTTCGCTTACAGATGAAAAATCAATCTCTTCTTCATATTCATGAATTTTTTCCAGTACTGTGCCGTTTACCACACCGCCAATCGCGGCAACAATCTGAAGCTGTGTTGTACCTTCATAGATATTGGTAATTCTAGCATCTCTGTAATGTCTCTCAGCATTAAACTCTTTCATATAGCCTGTGCCACCATGGATTTGTATGCCATCATATGCAACCTCATTAGCGATCTCTGTATTGTAAGCCTTACACATAGGAGTAAATAAAGCAGCATAATTTGAGAATCTTTTCATTTCATTTTTAAGCTCTTTTGCTTTTTCAGGGTTGTGTTCAACGAGTTTTTCAAGACCGTCATTTATATCCACTATCCTTGATGTTTCATACAACAAGGTTCTTGCTGCTTCAATCTTCATTTTCATATTCGCAAGCATTTCATACACAGGGATCATAGTTTTTATTGCTCTCTTAAACTGAACTCTTTCCTCTGCATATTTGTTTGCTTCATAGTAAGCCGCTTCTGCAATACCTAGCGCCTGAGCAGCAATTGCAAGTCTTGCGCCATTCATCAATGACATAACGTATCGTATGAGACCAAGTTTTCTTTTGCCAACCAAAATTGCAGGAGCGTTGTTAAACTGCAACTCGGTTGTCGGAGAGCTGTGAATTCCAAGTTTATTCTCAATACGTCGGATCTTCATTTTATCATCCCTTTCATAAACAAACATCGACAAACCCCTTCCGTCGGTTGTCCCTTCTTCACTTCGCGCAAGTACAAGAGATATTTGTCCGCAACCGTTCGTTATGAACCTTTTAACACCGTTTAAATACCATTTACCGTTTTCATCCTGAAAAGCCTTTAATTGAACTGCCTGTAGATCGCTACCTGCATCAGGCTCTGTTAAAGCCATAGAGCCGGTTACTTCACCAGAGCAAAATCTAGGTAGATATTTCATTTTGATTTCTTCATCTGCAAATTTATTTATGGTTTCTGCAATATCCTGCAAACCAAAGATATTCATTATACCAGCTTCAGCTCGTGATACCATTTCTATAGCTATAGAATAAATCGTCACCGGACAATTTAATCCACCGTATTTTCTTGGCAGTGTAAAGCCCATAAGATCAGCTTTCTTTAAAACATCAAGAGACTCTTCCGTACCCTTTGGATATTTAACCTCTCCGTTGTGATACTCTGCTCCTTCTTCGTCCATGCCATGAGCTCTCGGAGCAATAAAGTTACCCGCAATATCGCCAACTATATCAAGTATTCTATCATAATTATCCTTTGCATCCTGTATGTTCTTCGGAGCATAATTATATTTATTTTTCTCACTAAAATTATCTTCTTTAAGCTCGATTATCCAATCAAGGTCAATATTCTTCATATGAAACTGTATATCATCATTGTCTTTATAAAAATTTGGCATCTATTACTCCTTTTATTTCTTTAATGATTTATAAACTTCAATTAATTTTGGCACAACTTCATTAAGATCACCTACAATGCCGTAATGCGCTATCTGAAAGATCGGCGCCTTGGGGTCATTATTTATCGCTATTATTCTATTTGCCCCGCTCATTCCTGCAATATGCTGAATTTGTCCTGAAATACCAATCGCAATATATAATTTAGGTCTAACAGTTGTACCGGTTTGTCCAACTTGGTGTTCCTTACTTATGAAACCAGCATCAACAGCTGCCCTTGAACCTGCTACCTCTCCTCCAAGAGTATGTGCTAGCTGATGAATCAGCTGAAAATTATCCTTTGATCCTACGCCCATGCCTCCAGATACTATTATATTAGCACCTTTTAAATTAACTGTTTTTTCTTTTTGGACCCGCTCTATAACTACTGTAGCAAGAAGTTCTGCTGGTATATTTGCATTAAACTCTATTACTTCGCCTTGCTTTGATTTATCAGGCTCGTTCATCTTCATGACACCTTCCCTTACAGTTGCCATTTGAGGTCTGTGATCGGGACTAACAATTGTTGCAATAATATTACCGCCGAATGCAGGTCTAATCTGATACAAAATATCCTTATACTGCTTATCCTTTGTTTCATAATCACCTATCTGAAGATTAGTGCAATCCGCAGTCAAACCGACTTTTAATTCGGAAGCGATTCTCGGAGCAAGATCTCTACCTGTAGTAGTTGCACCATATAAAACTATTTGAGGTTGGTATTCCTTTATTAAATCAACAACTACCCTGGTATAAGGCAAAGTCGTGTAATTTTTTAAATTAGCGTTATCCGCAACATAAATCCTATCGGCACCGTACTCAGCAATTGTTTTTGTCAAAGCTTTAATGCCAGAGCCTAAAATCATAGCGCCGAGCTTTACATTTAGTTTTTTTGCAAGATCGGTACCCTTGCCTAAAAGCTCAAGACTGACATCAGCTATTTTGCCGTTATTTTGTTCTATATAAACCCATACTTCCTGTGTTTTCATTAATTACTCCTTAACCTATAATATGTTCTTGCATTAATTCTTTAACCAACATCTCTAAGCCAGCTTTTGAGTTTTCGATATTCTTTGACTCATGGGCTTCCAGCACAACACTTTCGATCTGCTTTACTTTTGTTGGTGAACCTGACAAACCGCATTGTACTTCGTTTGCTTTTATTTCAGCATGATCCCACAATTTAATTATTATATTAGAATTATCTATCTCTGCTGACTTTAAATAATCATCGCCATAAGAGCTTGCCTCGAGAGGAGTCATTGCATTTTTGTAAGCCATGACTCTTTTTGCCGAACACGGTCTAGGAGAATTAGCTTCACCTGTAATTGTAAGTAAAAGTGGCAAATTCGCCTTGACTTTTTCATATCCACCTTCAATCGATCGCTCTACCGTGATTTCTCTGTTTTTAATGCTAATTATTTTATCAACGCATGTAATTTGATTTATACCAAGCTTCTCAGCTGTTTGAGGACCAACCTGAGCAGTATCACCATCGATTGCCTGTCTACCACATAAAACAATGTCATAGTCTTTAACTTTTTTAATTGCCATTGAAAGTACATATGAAGTTGCAAGAGTATCGGCTCCTGCAAACTTTCTATCGGACAGTAATATTACATCATCAGCGCCTCTAAATAATGATTCTCTCAACACCTGCGCCGCATTTTGAGGCCCCATTGTAATAACAGTGATTTTACCGCCGTAAGTTTCTTTGATTTTAATTGCTTCTTCCAGAGCATTGAGATCTTCCGGATTAAAAATAGCTGGTAAAGCAGCTCTGTTTACAGTACCATCTTCCTTCATAGCTTGACCGGTAATATTTTGAGTATCCGGTACCTGTTTTATCAATACGATCATCTTATATTCCACTTTTATATGCCTCCGTTTATTTAAACTTCTAATATTTTTCAAAGGGAATATAAAACCATAAAACAGAGTAAAAGTCAATGAATTTGATGGATGCCTCAAAATTCCTTATATTACATATCAAACCTGCTATTTTTATAGCAACAAATTAGCTCTTCCCCACTGACAACTATAATAAATGAGTACAAATAGGAGTTATTTTAAATAAGTATTTACACCTGCTCTATAACTTCTTGACTTATAAGTAAACAAATATTATAAATAATTAAAAATTTTAAGGCAATTTATTTGAATTTAATTATAAATAATCTGATTTTTATTGGACAAAGCATTTACACCACTCTTCCCGGTATTTTTGCAAACATGGCACCAATTATTTTTAAAAATGTCCCATTTTTAAATTATCCCATAGATTTTTATATAATGATTAATGGCAAACCGATGCTTGGTAAAAACAAGACATTCAGAGGTCTTTTTTTTGGAATAATTATTGCAATGATCGTACTATATATACAATATTTTATTTATAAATTTTTTGGATTTAAAAATTTAAGCCTTATAGATTATGATAAAATAAATTATCATTTATTTGGATTTTTAGCCGGCTTTGGTGTGATTTTTGGGGATATATTTAAATCTTTCATTAAAAGAAGACTAGATATACCTCCAAGCAAAAAATTTGTTCCTTGGGATCAGATAGATTGCGCCCTGGGTGGTTTATTATTTATCCGCATTGTATGGGCATATTCTTTAAGATATGCCATAACAATTATATTACTTACTTTTATAATTCATATATCAATTAGACATCTGGCATTTTATCTTAAAATAACAGACAGCAAATGGTAAAAAAATACAAAGCAGCAATTATAGGTATTGGACGCATCGGCTACTTACTGCAAAAAGACAAAAAAAGAGAGCAACCCGCAAGTCATTCTTATGCATTAAGCAAAAACCGCCGAATAAATTTGATCGCCGCTTGCGATATTAATAAAGACAGATTAAAATGCTGGCACAAAGACTATCCCAAAACAAACATTTACACTGATTATAGGACTCTATTAAAAAACGAAAGTCCTGATTTAATTGTCATCGCTACCAACGAAGAGTCGCATCTTGCAATTGCATTAGACGCAATAAAATCAAAGCCCGGACTCATTATCCTAGAAAAACCAGTAGCGCCTAATATCAAAGATGCATCATTAATACTAAAGCAGTCAAAAAAATATAAAGTACCATTAATGATCAACCATGAGAGAAGATTCTCCAAAGATTACCGCATTGTAAAAAAAATTCTTGATGATAAATTAATTGGAGATATACATGCCGTTTATGCAAGCCTCTGGACAAACAATGCAGTCTGGACTAAAGAATCATACAAAACTGGAGCTTCATCTCTCATTCATGATGGCACACATCTTATTGATATCATTTATTTTTTGTTTAATGTAAAATTAACAATGCCGGTCATAGATAATATAGTAAAAGACAAAAAAAATAGGATTATATCTCTCAATCTTCACTATATATTAAAAAATAAAACAATCGTCTATCTTGATTTCAGCGGATGCAAAGATTATTTTGGCTTCGAAATCGAGATAAGAGCAAGCCTAGGGAGAATCATAATCGGCAACGGATACTTCAAGGTATATATATCAAAGCCTTCACACCTTTACTCAAATTTTAAATCGCTTGAAAAAGAAAAAAAATTTACGAAACCTCATAAAACTGGATACTTTTCCAATATGGTTCAATCTGCCGTTGATTATCTTGACGGCAAATCACCCCTCTCCTCTTCTATTAACGATGGGGTTAAAGTGCTTAAATCCATTTATGACATAATTGATGAAATTAAATAATATGGTGGGATAATAAAATTAATCCGACAGCTATTAACTACTTTTAATAGTCTATCTTTTGTCTCTCCAACTGCAATGACCCTGTCCCTAAAATAGCTGTCTAGCATGCAATACAAATATTTATATTATTAAAAAATGGAGGTGATGAGATTCGAACTCACTACCTCTTGAATGCCATTCAAGCGCTCTAAACCAATTGAGCTACACCCCCAAAAATAGCTTTGTTAATATATCATTCTACACTGTTTACGTCAATCTCAACCCTTCTGTTTAGATACTGTTTATCGGATGGTGCATCTTTAACAGCCGGTTTTGTAGATCCAAAACCTTTTATGGTAAAATTTATTTCTTTATCAGAAACTTTGTTTTTTAAATAATTCTTAATAGCATTTGACCTTTTTACACTTAAATCCATTTCATTCTGAGGTAGACCAATGCTCTCTGTATGACCATTTAAAGTAAGATCTACTTTGTTATAGTTTTTAAGATACTGGGAGATTGTATCAAGTTTTACTGCTTCTCCGGGAAGTAAAGCATCCCTGTCTATTTCAAAGTATAACGGAGTGTTGTTTTTTATTATATCCTTTAACGACTGGAGGGTATATTCTGATTTTGATGAGACACTCGAAGATTTTTCGATACTGGCAATCGATGATGACTCTATGGAGATTGACGATTTATAAGTCAACTCATTTTCTGAATTGGCAATACTATTTTTTTTATTTAAATCACTTGTTTTTGAAGAGTCGAAAGTATTTAAAAAATGCGGTATAAAATAAATAAAGGTAAAGAAAAAAGTAGCTATTAAAACAATTATCCCTATAACAGCCAATACGGCTTTGTAGTTAAAATCTGATCGCTCTTTATATGATAAATCTATTGTATGCTTTTCAATATTTTTATTTTCTCCCACATAGCTAATATTTAAGTTATTGCCGACCGCTTCAACAATTACCGGCAGGTCAAGCACTCTTGCCCTTGCAGGTGGAAGATTTTTAAAAATTATGGTTTCGGCTTTTTTATTGTCTATAAAGAATTCGGCTTCGGCTTCCCTCTGAAAATCATTAACGGTTGTAAGAATTACTTCCTTCTTTTTATCCGTATCAGTATCAAAAATTTTAACCAGATCATTGTTGAAAATTTTTACATAAACATTCATATTATAATACTCTTTTAATATTTTTATTTAATATTATACCAAAAAATTATTAATAAAAAATAAAAATATTTAAAAAATAAAATATTTTAGGATCATCTCTTAAATTAGTGGAAGAATTTAAAAAAAACATCAAGCTATACCAAAAATTTATATTTTTAACCCTTTTTCTAAATTTTAGGAATTTACTTTTTAAATTTTATCATTACTGTCCGAAAGTTTGCCATAAATAAGCCTCTTTTTCCAAATTAT